>CALEPD010000289.1 GCA_937910265.1 uncultured Bacteroidales bacterium | reverse complement strand
GGCACATTCAGCTTTGGCCTTGGCCAATGCAGGTTTCCAAATCTGCATCAAGCAGTCGTTGACGGCTTGGGGAGTTTTTGCGAGACAGTTGTCCAAGACATAGTCGGCATGGGTTTCAAATCCGAGAATGTTTGCGCGCTCAAGACGGAGGTTGACAATGGTGTCAATGATTTTGGTGTTGTCGTATTGGTCACCGTTGCAGCGGGTGCTGTAGGCGGTCCACAGCTGTTGGCGCAAGTCGCGGTCGTCGCAGCTTTGCATAAAGGGTAGGAAACTGGGGTTGTGTATGGTGAACACATATTTGCCGGCGGTCTCTTCCGATGCGTCGGCAGTCTCTTTTGCGGCAGCAATCTGTGCTTCGCTAAGGCCGGCAAGTTGGTCCTCGGTCAACACAAGTTTGTATTCGTTGGTGGCCTTGAGCACATTTTGTGCGAAACGCAGAGTGAGCGACGAAAGTTGCTCGTTAATCTCGCGGAAACGTTCCTGTTGCTCGGCGGGCACATTGGCGCCAGAGCGTACAAAGTCATTGTAAGTCTCTTCCAGCAGGCGGAGTTGTTCGCTGTTGAGATTGAGCGACTCGCGTTGCTCATATACGATCTTGATTCTTTCAAACAGTTTTGCATTCAGGGCAATGTCGTCGCTGTGGGCGGCCAACATTGGGGTGATGGTCTCGGCAATGGCTTCCATCTCGGGCGAATTTTCGCACTCGTTTAGGTTGAAGAACACGCTTCCTACCGATTGCAGCAACTGACCGCTGTACTCGTAAGCCTCAATTGTGTTGGCAAATGTGGGGGCTTCGGGATTGTTGACTATTGAGTCAATCTCGGCTTTCTGTTGGGCAATGCCTTCTTCAAATGCCGGCATGTAGTGCTCAGCCTTTATTTTCCCGAAATCAGGAATGTTGTATGGGGTACCCCATTCTGCGAAAAAAGGATTTTCCATGTTGTTTTTGTCTTTACATCCGGCAAAGGCCAGCATCGAGGCGCATGCCGTTAATAATAATGTTTTTTTCATGTTTGGGTTGTTATTATTTATTTAGATTCTGTCGGTGTTGTTGTGTCGTTTTTCTTGACAAGCATTTTCTTGATTACATTTTCAAGTATCTCGGCATTGAGTTTTTTTGCAACAATAACATTGTCCTTGTCGAGCAGGTATGCCTGTGGAGTTGTAACGATGTCGTACACCTCTCGCCAGTCCACGTTGGCCTCTCCGCCGTCAATGTTCAGCCAGTCGAGGTTGTACTTGGCGATGAATTCTTTCCACAACTTCCGGGTGTGGTCGTCGGGCTCGCTTAGAATGGCATAAACGCCTATGCCGTATTCCTCCTCATACTTTTTGTATACGTTATATAGTTCAGGTATCTCGGTTTTGCAGTGTCCGCAGGTGGGCGACCAGAAAAGCAGCAGTTTGTAGTTGTGGGGGAATGCGTGGAGCGAATGGAATGTGTTCAAAGTGTCTTTCATCACCAATTCGGGGGCAACTTTGCCAACCAGCAGCTTCTCCCATTTTTCTGCACGTATCACCTGCTCTTCGATCACGCTCGGTGATGACCAGAATACCTCTCCGGTGGCGTAGTATTTTTTGACCATGTGCACATATATCTCGTCGTAAACCATAATGGGACTTTGCAGGTATTTCTCGCTGATGGTGTGCACCAGCCATTTGAAAGTCTCTTTTGCCGGCCTTGCCTTGTCGATGGCCTTGTCTACATATTTGATTATGATCTCCGGCGGAACGCCGCTCATGGCTTTGTCAAGCCAATACATGATACGGTTGTAGAATATGGCTTTGGGAGTGCGCACAATCATGTCTTCGTCCAAAGGCATGTTGTCGAAGAAATGGTCCATGTAATAATAAAAACGGTCGTTGGCCGTCAGGGGTTTCCCTGTTGAGTCGGTCTCCGGTATGCTCACCTCCCGTGTGGCGTTCATTATTTTCGAAATCATGGCGTCGGGGTAGCGGGCAATAATGTCGTTGCGTATGCTGTCGGCCGCCTTGTTGGCGTTTTTGTAGTATTCCTGTAGGCTTGTGCTGTCAAGGGTTGCCCGCTTTTCGTTAATGTCGCGGAACAAGCGGGTGGTCAGCCTATGGTAGTTGAAGAATATCTCGTTTTGCTTCGACCCTTTTACCTGCATCTGGTATGTCCAGTCGTCTTCCACAGTCTCAAATGTGAAATTGGGCTCTTCGTTGTACACAACAAATTCAACATATTTCCCTGCTGTGTTCGAAAAGAAGTACATGCCAGGAAATAGTTTCCTGTTCTCCTGGGTGAATACAAAACGTCCTTTCTTGTCGCGCAATGCGGTGTCAATAACGTAGTTCGATTTTCCGTAGTAACATCCCAGATACATAACACTGTCCTTGTTGCCTTCAATCGTCAGCGAAATGCGGTATTTGTTGTCGTTGTTTTTTTTCTGTGCCTGTGTCGGGGCGGCGGCCACCAAGGCGATGACAATGGGGATGACGGTTTTGAGTATTGATATCTTCATGAATGGGTCTGATGTTGTTTATTTTCTATTCTTCGGTTTGGTTTCGCCAACGTGCGCATGTATATGCCTGTTCGTAAAACATATAATAATGACTCATTTGTTTGTGATTTGTTGCGACAATGATGAAACAAGTCAAGAAAACAGTTGCGATGCCATTTCCAATCTTTAATAACGGAAAACAACTGTTGCTATTGCCTTTAAGGCGACTTCTATTTATTGATTTTGTGATATTTTTTTTCTTTCCAAATTGTCTTTATTTTGTGCGAATGAAGGGTTGTTCTGCATGCTGTACGACGAACGATATATGCGTGTTATTTATAATTGTTGTTTCTTAATACACTGAATGCCATTGTAATAGTAAATAGGGTGGGGAGTTGTGATGAAAAATATTTGGTGGATAAGGAAAAAAGTTGTACTTTTGCAAACTCAAAAAAGAAGGTAAAAATTAGTAATAATCGTTTATAAAGCCATTGCTTAAAACGGCAAAAACTTAAAGAAAAATGAAAAAAGGAATTCATCCCGAGACCTACAGATTGGTCGTATTCAAAGACATGTCAAACGACAATATGGTGCTCACCAAAAGCTGTGCAACAACCAAAGAAACCGTAGTTTTCACCGACGGTAACGAATATCCGGTTGTTAAGCTTGAAATCTCA
>CALEPD010000288.1 GCA_937910265.1 uncultured Bacteroidales bacterium | reverse complement strand
TTTATGTAATTTTGCAAGTCCAATTTAGAACTGTCCTAAAAAGGGGATGTTTACAATGGCAATTCGCGTTTAATTGTTGTCGACCTGTTGTAGACACAGTTGCCAGCAAGCAATTAATGGCTAATTAATTTCAATTCGCGTTTGTATTTGAGCAGAAGGTAGATGTCAGCAAATAATTAATGGTTAATTAATGGCAATTTGCGTTCAATAGTAGCCGCCCTATTGTAGATACAGTTGCCAGCAAGTAATTAATGGCTAATTAATTTCAATTCGCGTTTGTGTTATGAGTAGACGGTAAATGCCAGCAAGCAATTAATGGTTAATTAATGGTAATTTGTGTTCAATCGATGTCGACCTGTTGGAGATACAGTTGCCAGCAAGTAATTAATGGTAAATTCGTGGCAATTTGCGTTTAATTGTTGTCGCCCTGTTGTAGATCCATTTGCCAGCAAGCAATTAATAGCCAATTCCTGGCAATGCACGTTTCATGTGCAGTATAAACAATTACAGTCCAATTGCTGTCCAGTCACCCCATCATCATATAAAAAGCGGAGGATTCTTTTTTGAATCCTCCGCTTTATTGCTAACTCTCATTTCCGATGAGGGGGTGTGTCATTTTTTGTTCTGCGACAATTTTGCCTCTACCGTTGTGGTAGCATGGGGAACAATCATTAGGCGCTCCTTGGGTATTAGTTTGCCTGATATGCGGCACACGCCATAAGTATTGTTCTCGATGCGTATAAGCGCTGCTTGTAGGTCGCGGATGAATTTTTGTTGACGGGCTGCAAGCCGCGAGTTCTCTTCTTTCGACAACACATCCCTTCCTTCTTCAAGATTCTTGAATGTGGGAGCCGTGTCAGTAACGTCGTTTTCGTTTCCAGCGACAGCTGCTGTCAGCAGCTCAAGGTTCTTCTCAGCCTCTGCTATTTTTGCCAGGATTAACTCTTTGAACACTTGTAATTCTTCTGCCGAATAACGCGTTTTTTCAATGGTTTTTTCTTCTTTATTCATGTTGCAAATATACACAAAAAATGAATTAAACAATCAAAAAACTATCAATATTTATTATTACTTCTGTAAGTATAAATCAATCAATCCGTTTGGTGCTTGTATGTAAATTGTTTTGTTCTCCCTGTCAACATTTTTTATGATAGGGTCAACGATAGGTACAAGTATTTCTGTCCCATCTTTCATTATTTGAAACAACGGGTGGGCGGGATAGTCAATCACAGAGACAATCTCCCCGATATCCCCATGTTCTTCGTCAACCACTTTGAAGTGGATAATCTCGTGGTAGTAAAATTTGTTGCCGGTTAGTTTCGGGAGCAGGCTCAGCGGCAGGTACAGGTCGTGGCCCACAAGACCCTGAGCCTCCTCAGCGGTCATGTCCTCAAAACTTACTATGGCTTTGTTTCCGTTTAGACTCTCTATCTTGAAAAAGTAGGGTACAAGGCTGTTCTTTATCTCTACAAAAGCCGAGTCCAGTTCAGCGTAGTCTTCCGGTGTGTCAACATCAAGAAATATGACTACTTGTCCTTTGTATCCGAAAGGTTTTGTTATCTTACCCAGTCGGTAGCATTCCTCTATGTTCATGTCGTTGCAGTTTCTTCGGTTATTTCTCGTGGGTGCGCTGTGCAGCGATCTCTTCCATCGGCAACTGTGGCAACCCCATTTACGACAGAAAGCGTGTCCGATTATGGGCACGCTTTCTGTAATTTTTTGTGAATGTTGAGGGTGTTCTATAAATTGTTTCTCTCAAAGGTTCATTTATAGACCCCACCTTAAGGCAACTTTCAATATTATTCAGCAGCAGGAGCCTCTTCGGTAGCAGCTTCTTCTGCATTTTCTTCGCTTGCTTCAGGAGCTTCGGTAGCGGCAGCTTCAGCAGCGGCGCGTTTGGCGGCTACAGCGGCAGCTTTGGCTTCATTGGCTTTCTTCTCTAATTCGAGAGCAGCTTTCGATTCGTTGCGCTTGTTGTTTTCAATCTCGCTCTTCTTGTTTGAGATTTTGTTCTCTTTGGCTTGCAACCATTCGTTGAATCTTGCATCAGCAACTTCCTGGCTGATAGCGCCTTTTTCAACACCGATCTGGAGGTGACGACGCAACAAGACGCCTTTGTACGAAAGGATACGACGGGCGGTGTCGCTGGGTTGTGCTCCGTTTTTCAACCACTCAACGGCTTTCTCAGTGTTCAAAACGATGGTGGCAGGGTTGGTCAGCGGATTGTAGGTGCCTATCTTCTCAATAAATTTTCCATCTCGAGGTGCACGACCGTCCGCAACAACAATATGATAGAAAGGTTGGTTCTTTTTACCATGACGTTGTAATCTGATTCTTGTAGGCATAATTAAATGTTTTTTAAATTGTTAAATATTGTATGTGTTTATTTTTTCGTCTGCAAAAATACATAACTTTTTGATATTGACAAAATTTTTATGAAAAAAGTTGTACCTTTGCACTGTTTTTTATAGAGTGTTCTATCAATTGCTTTCCTACGGTTTCGCTCTTTGTATCAGCCACATTTGTAACCAGAGCCCCTGGGCAATATCTGGCAAAGCCTACTCGAGTTCCAACCATCGCGATTTTTTCTGAACACTATATTAGTAATGGTTAAATTGCAGGACGAACCTGGATAGTTTGTAATGAATATTTATAATGTCGATAATGTCAGTTGTTTGACAGACGGGTGCATCGCCACTGTCGGCACTTTCGACGGCTTGCACAGAGGCCATCAGCACATCCTCGAGGAATTGGTTCGTCATGCCCGACAGCAGTACCTTGTGCCTCTTGTCGTAACCTTCGACGCGCATCCGCGTATAGTGCTCGGCTCAGCTGGCTCCGACTTCCGCTTGCTATCGGCTTCGCTCTACGACCGCCTGGAGACATTTCGCGTTTACGGCATCCAGCATCTGTTGCTCATTCATTTCACACCTCAGGTTGCAGCACTTCCCGCTTGCGGATTCCTGCAAAAGTGTATTTGCGACAACGTGAATCTCAAGGCACTGCTGTTGGGCTACGACAATGTCTTTGGAAATAAGCATTGCAACGACTTCGATCAAATCGACACTTTCGCCCACGACCACGGTATCCACATCTATCGCGACGAAGCGGTACTCCACCAAGGCATCGACATCAGCTCCACTCAGGTGCGCAAGGCTCTTGTTGCCGGCGATGTCTCTCTGGCATCCGCCATGCTCGGCCATCCCTTCCGCTTGAGGGGGGTAGTGGTGCACGGCTGTCAGCTGGGTCGCAGCATTCATTTTCCTACTGCCAACATTGCAATCAACAATCCCTATCAAGCCTTGCCTGCCGACGGTGTGTATGCTGTTAATGTCACTCTCAACGGAACTCAGTATCATGGCATGGCAAACCTCGGCCAACGTCCTACCGTGGGCGATGCGCAACGCACGCTCGAAGTGCACCTGCTCCAATATCAGGGCGATTTGTATGGTCAATCGCTTACTGTCGAATTTGTCCACTTCCTACGCCCCATCAGCTGTTTCCACTCCGTAAACGCTCTCGCCGAACAATTGAAATGCGATCTTCGGCAGACTCAATCCCTGTTCTCGTTATGAAACAACCTCTGTTGCTCATATTCTCGCTGTTGGCACTCTTTGTGCCGTCACTTTCGTCCCAGCCCGATAAGGTCTACAAATCGCTTCGCGACGTGAAGAACCCACAGGATGTCTATATCCTCAAACTCAATTTCAAGCGACTCCATGCCATCCCCGACGAGGTGTTTACATTCTCTAATTTGCGTGAGCTCGACCTTAGCCGCAATTTTATCGATACAATACCTCCCGATATTGCCAATCTCCGCAATCTTCAGAAGCTGTCGCTGGCACGCAACTGGATTCGCAACATCCCCGACGAAATATCACTGCTGTCCAATCTCCGCATGCTCGACCTTAACCGCAATCCGTTACAACAACTGCCGCCATCTCTATGTGCGCTGTCCCGACTCGAAAAACTTATCTTGTGGCAGACCGGTGTAGTCTCTATTCCGCCCACTTTTGTTGCACTCGATGGCACGCTCAAGGTGCTCGATTTGCGCGCATGTCCCTTATCACGGCAAGACCAAATCCAAATTACCGACCTGCTGCCTACGGTTAGAACTTTGTGGGACCAAGATTGTAATTGTAAATGATGAAACCTGAATTGAATATAGCTGTTTTTCAGCAAAATATTATATGGGAAAATCCAGAGGCGAATCGCCTCTTGGTGGCCGACCAACTACAGCAGCTCCCCCAACCGGTCGACATGCTGGTGTTGCCCGAGACTTTCTCCACCGGTTTCAGCGACAATATGGCCGCCATGGCTGAGTCGCCCGAAGACACAACACTTTGCTTCGCTCAAGAAATGGCCCATAAATACAACCTCTTGTTTGTCGCCACATGGACCGTGCGCGACAACAACGGCACCGTATTCAACCGCCTCCATTGGGTGCGACCCGACGGCACATACGGCTATTACGACAAAGCCCACACTTTCCGCATGAGCAGCGAGGCCGCGCAATTGGGCAAGGGTACTGCCTGCACAACATTCGAATGGCTGGGCTGGCGTGTACGTCCAGCCATTTGCTACGACCTCCGTTTCCCGAAATGGTTGCGCAATAAAACCATCGACTCCAATGCGCTCGACTACGATCTGCTCATCTTCTGCGCCAACTGGCCGGCTTCCCGCGCCTTGGCTTGGCAAACGTTGCTCAAGGCCCGTGCCATCGAAAACCTCAGCTATGTGGTGGGTGTCAACCGGGTGGGAACCGACGGTGTCGGCATCCCTTATTCAGGATGCTCCATGGCCATCGACTTCAAGGGTATTCCGTTGGTCGAGTGCCAACCCGCATGCCAGCAACTGAAAACAGTCTCGCTCTCCGCTGCCCAACTGGCCGAATTCCGTGCCCATTGGCCATTTTATCTCGATTTTGATTGATTCGCACCGCTTACCTATGATTGATATGTTAGAAGAAAAGTTAGGATTTGACAAGATACGTGAATATGTGGCATCTGAATGCACCAATACGCTGGCTTTGCGTATGGTGCACGAAATGTCGTTCCAAACCGACTACCTGAAAATCAAACGCGACCTCGACCAAACCGACGAGTTCCGCCGCATTCTCTTAGGTACTGAATCCTTCCCCGCACAGGATTTCCTCGACCTTACCGACGAGTTGACCCGCATCAAAGTGGGCAACACTGTCATCGAGCAACAGGCTCTCTTCGACCTCAAATGCTCCCTGGCTACCATTACATCCTGTGTCCGCTTCTTCCAATCGGATGTCAACAACGAATACCCCGAACTGAAGGAACTGGCTTCCCATGTGCGACTCGACCCCTCTATATCGAAAACCATCAATAAAATTATCGACGACAAAGGCGAGATATTCGACAACGCTTCCGAACTTTTGGCCGACATCCGTCACCAGATTCACCGCAAACAATCTGATGTCGATGCACAGCTCAGCCGCTCTCTCGCAAGGGCAAAACAGGAGGGTTGGGCACCCGACAATGCCGATGTCACCATCCGCAACGGGCGCATGGTTATACCCATGCTCGACACCCATCGCCGCAAAATGAAGGGTCTCATCCACGACGAGTCCGCCACCCGCCAAACGGCTTATCTCGAACCGTCCGAGGTGGTCGAACTCAACAACGATCTACGCGAACTCGAATTTGCCGAGCGACGCGAAATTCAGAAAATACTCCTCAAGGTCAGCGATATGCTGCGTCCGCAACTGCTCGATCTGGTCAACGCCTATTGGGTGTTGGCACGCCTCGACTTTATCAGGGCAAAGGCCTCCTTTGCGCTTCGACTCAATGCCGGATTGCCCATTATCGACAACGAGACCAAAATCAATTGGCTCGATGCACGGCATCCGCTTTTGTATATCAATTACCTGCATGGTCGTTCTGACAACCGCCCCAAAGAGGTGGTTCCCTTTTCCATCAATCTCGACACCTATTCCCGTATTCTGATTATTTCCGGACCCAATGCCGGCGGCAAGTCGGTATGCCTCAAGGCTATTGGCTTGATTCAGTATATGATTCAATGTGGCTTGCTGGTACCCTGTCGCGAAACTTCCGAATTTGGCGTATTCTCGCGTATCTTTATCGATATCGGAGACCAGCAGTCCATCGACGACGATTTGAGTACCTATTCTTCCCATCTTCAAAACATGAAGACGCTTGTCAGCGAGGCCGACCCACAGACTCTTTTCCTGCTCGACGAGTTGGGCGGAGGCACCGAACCCCGTTCGGGATGTGCCATCGCCGAGGCACTGCTCGAGGAATTGTATCAACGCCACTCCTTCGGTGTGGTTACCACTCACTTTGCCGACCTCAAGTTGCTTGCCGACCGCTATCCTGCCATCTGCAACGGCGCCATGCTTTTCGACACCGAGAAAATGCGTCCCCGTTACATGCTCTCTGTCGGCCATCCGGGTAGCTCTTTCGCATTCGAAATCGCTGCCAACATCGGTTTCCCAAAACACATTATCGAAGCCGCAGGCAAGAAACTGGGTGGCGAAATGCTCAATTTCGAACACCAGTTGCAACAACTCGAGCTCGACAAGCAGGATGTCTCACAGCAAAAGGAACAACTGGCCATGGCCGATGCCTTCCTTGCCGAGGTGACCGAGAAATACCAGAATCTCACCGCTAAACTCGAGGCCAAGAAGTACGAAATTCTGAGTCAGGCACGCAGTCAGGCCAAGCAGATTCTGCTCGACGCCAACCGCACAGTCGAACAGACCATCAGCGATATCAAATCGGCTCAGGCCGACCGCGAACGCACCATTCAGGCCCGTGCCAAAATCAAGGAGCAGGAGCAACGCATCGATTCCGACCAGCAGCAACACGACAGCCATATAAACGACATAAAGGCTAAATCGCCCAAGTCGCCTTCGTCTAAGGCTGCTTCACCCGTTTCCGAAACCGATGCCTCCGACCTTCCTGTCACGGTCGGCTGTGTGGTTCGCATCGATGGCGGCGAAACCTACGGACAAGTGGTCGAGATAAAAGGCAAAAAGGCAGTTGTCGAGAGCAATAGCCTGCGTATGACCATTCCGGTTTCCCGTTTGCAGGCCACTCGCAAGCAACGCATTCCTGTCGACAAGTCCAAGACGCAAAGCAACCGCTTTCAGTCTATTTTCAACGATATCAACGAAAAACGCAAAACATTCAACCCCACGCTCGATGTCAGGGGTATGCGTGCCGAAGAGGCACTGGAACTCTTGCAGCGCTTCCTCGACGATGCCCGTCTGCTGAGCGAACGCGAAATACGTATCCTCCACGGAAAAGGCTATGGCATACTCAAACAGGTGTTGCGCGAATATCTGCGCAACAACCGCGATGTGAAGAATATACGTTCAGAACAACTGCAGTTGGGTGGCGACGGCATCACCGTGGTCACTCTTGCATAAGGACTGTTTATAAATCTACTTTGTGGCATTCCTCTTGTCGGAGACAAGGCACCACATCTTTAATGTGGCGCCATTTCGCATTGATTGTATGTGGGTTCTATAAATTGCTTTCGTGCGATTTGGTTCTTGTTTCGAGCCGATTTCCGTGCGGAAGGAAACTCAATGTGGTGCATTGTAACCGACCGACAATCGGAACGATTTCGAAATAAGGGCAAAGTCACTGAAAAATTTGGACTCGCTCGTGTTAACGATTAATTTTGAAATGTGGAATTTATAGAACCCTCCTATATTGTGACATGACAAACAAGCCGACGACGTCCGTAAGTATAAAGTCCCCCAAAATCCATATTGTCGGCACTACATGAGCACACCGTCAGACAATCTCGTGAGTACTGTCGTCCAATCTCGATGCGATAATACGGGCGGCGTAACTCTCCGGAACAAATATTTTGTCAATGGCCATGGCACGCAATATCGAATGGTGTATGTCGTCAATGGCTCGGGCGTAAATATGTATTTTCTTGAATTCCTTAAGCACGGCAACACAGCGCAACGAATGCTCCATGCTTTGTCCGATGGCTACAATCGCAGCGTCAATTTCGTCCATGGGCAATGACAAAAGCGCGTAGCGGTCTGTTGCATCCATGATGTAGGCTACATCTATACGCTCTTTCAGGGCATCTACAGCAACTTCGCTACTGTCTATCCCAATCACTTCGTGACCTTGGTTTGTTAGCTCCTCTGCCAATGTGCGGCCGAAATTTCCTAATCCGATAATGAGATATTTCATGGCTTGTGTCGTGTTAGTTTATAATTACATTCTCTTTCGGGAATTTGTATTTTACACTTTTGTTTGCTTTGATGAAGCACATCAATATGGTGATGAATCCTACGCGTCCGATAAACATCAGTAATATGACCACAAATTTGCTGTCGGTGCCTAACATTGGTGTCGTGTTGAGGCTCGATCCGACAGTCGAGAATGCCGATACAGTCTCAAACAGTAGCGATAGGGGCGGCAATGCAGGCTCCATGATTACCAGTGTGATGAAAAATACACAAATGGTGATAATCGAACCAAATACCATTGCCGAGGCGCGGCGAATCGAATCAGCCGACAACTCACGGTTGAAAAGGGTCACAGTACCCCGTCCGCTAACCACCGATTTCATATTGGCAAGCATCACAGCAGCCGTATTCACTTTGATACCGCCTGCCGTCGATTGCGATGCTCCGCCTATCCACATAAGTACGATGTAGGTCATGATGGTGAGAAACGAGAATTCGGTCAGGCTGACACTGTTGAATCCCGCCGTACGGGGAACCACCGAGTTGAAGAACGAATGAACAATCTTCGAGCCCCCGTCCATCGTGGCAAACGCACCGTTCCATTCTATCATTGCTATGACAATCGTGCCGCCAACAACAAGTATGAGGTTTGTGGTCAACACAATCTTGGTGTTGATGTTGGTGATGTGTCGGTAACGTTTCATATCCTTGTTCCGTTTAAACAATTTGTAAAAAATCGTGTGGAGGTGATACCCTACAAGCTGTTTCAAGTTCACCAACAGCGGAAAACCAATTCCGCCGAGTATGATGAGTAGCGATATGGTGATGTAAAATCCGTTGTGCCCATCCATCAGTAGAGCATTGCCCAAATTATTCGGCAGGGTGGAGAAACCGGCATTGCAAAACGCCGATACAGAGTGGAAAATCGAAAAGAATATCTCTTGAGGCATCGTCATGCCCATCTTTCCGTGAATGTCGCCCCAGATCATCAGTGCACCTACAGCCTCTATTATAAATGTAAACCCAATAACATACAATAGGGTGGAAATAAGCGAGCTGAATGTGTTGGATGTAACCATGTCCTTCAGTGCGAATTGACTGTAAAGTCCTTGGTTACCCATAAAGAATAATGCGAAGAAACTGGTGATGGTCATCACGCCGAGACCACCAATCTGAATAAGCAACATGATTATTATCTGCCCCTCCAACGTAAATGTCGAAGCCACATCCACCGAGGTGAGTCCGGTCACGCATACAGCACTCGTCGAGGTGAACAATGCATCAACCACAGGAATCCGGTAGCCATCAATGGTAGAGCGGGGAAGCAGCAACAACAACGCCCCGAACAATATGATTGCCGCAAAGCAGGCAACCATCAGCATGGCAGGATTGGTTTTCTTGTTGATGAAGCTGACAACGCCTTTCGATGTTTCCAAAATGGCAAACAATCCTACGATAATGATTTCAAAATATTCATTTTTAAGGAGTTGCCATATATTGTAAATCAATTGGCTACTCTCAACAGTGAAAATTTTCGCCAGCAGCATCAGTAGAAGTGCCGACCCCATGATAATGGTCAGTATCGACCGCTTCTTGTTCAGCGTCTTTCGGTAAAGTATAAGGTCCAGTACAAAGTTGATGAGATACAGCCACCAGGCCACTGCATATATGTCATGTATTATGGCTGTCTCAAGTTGGTCGAGTTCAAAACCATAATCAATTACAATGGCAGTGATGGTAGTTGTCGAAATCAGAAATCTGAATACATGCCACCAAAAGGATAGTTTGGAACGTATCGATTCCGGTATGGAAAAAGTTTCTTTAGGTGTAGGCATGCAACAATCAGCTTTTTAGTTGAGTAAATTGTATGTCAGTTTCATTTCAGGCTCATGTAAATATATCCTGTGTTATATTTGTCATTCAGCCGCACAACTGCCTTGTCATTAGTACATCAAAACAGCAATAATCTTGTATTGAGTGAGCATACTTTCATAAAACGTAGCTTTTCAGAATTGATTATATTTATTTTTTGATTTTCGCTATTTTTTTTCATCCTTCAAGCAAGAAGGGGGGAGGCAATGGAAAGTGATTCATGGCAGGATAAATGATAAGTCCTTCTTTCCCAAATCAGAATTCGCCCCACATAAGTTTTCCGAGTCTATATTTATTGTAGTGTCCACCACCTTGTCGGAGACAAGGCACCACATCTTTGATGTGATTAACACC
>CALEPD010000287.1 GCA_937910265.1 uncultured Bacteroidales bacterium | reverse complement strand
CCGTTCACCCACTCGACAGCCTCGCCGCCCACTATCTCTTGCTCGTTCCAGTCGTTTACGGTGACTTCGGGAACTCTCAACACATCATCAAGGTAGAGATGGAAAGTGTAGAGGTTACCGCGTTTCCAATCGTATGAGCCTGTAACGTTCTTGAAAGCCGTGCTTTCGAGCTCGTAGGTGAAATACTCATATTCACCTTCTTCTGCCGCACCAGTCGGGTCTTGTGCGATAATGGTGAAGCGCAGGAGCTTGTCAAAGAACGGATCAAAAATTCCCTGTGGGAATACGGGAGCATAGAGGAATATGCTGCCATCGGTATCTATACTACCATCGGTAATATCCACCTGGATGTCTGTAACCTCGTTTGCCGGTCTATAGTCTAAGGAATAAGTGCTGGGATTGTAAGTCACCTGAACACCCGAAGCGGAACAGGGGTTGTCTTCGAAATCTATCACCGCCAACTTCACGCCATATATGGTGGCAGGCTCTCCTCGCCAGTTATATACCTTGAAGCGGACGTATGCTGTAAGGTGTTCGAAGAAGAGTGAGGCGGTGCAATTGTCAAGAACAGCATTGGTGTACATATACGTGTAATTGCTCAGATGTGACAGGTCGTTTATCCCCGACTGGGTGAACCTCGTCGGCATATAGAGCGTAGTGATGAATGTACCTTTACCCTCATCATCAATGACAACCTCTGCCGTTGAGCTGTTGGCTGTGTTTATAGGTGTAACGGCGTGCACGGTATATCCGTCAAATACATCATCAGGCCATTCGGGATTGTATGTACCTATGGTCTCGAAGATTGCGAAATGGGCATCGTCCTGCTTCTCGGCATCGGTATGTCGCAGAATCCTCGCATCCGTCACCAGATTACCCTCGGTAGTCTCCAAGTAGCTGCCGTCTCTTTTGGTAAACGCCATCTTCATGTCCGACTCTGTAGCGGCGGGGTCGCTGTAATCCCACGCAAAGGTAAGCTTGCGGTCATTGTTGTCCGCCCACGAAGCACGTGTGGCGGCATTGTCGTTGCCCGCACTGCCGCTCAGTCGCAGATGGCGCCCGGCAGTAGGAGTGTCGGGTGTGTCGGGTGCGATGTCATCTTGCTGGCAAGCGGTGAACAGACCTGCGACAGCTGCTAATATGAATATCTTCCTAATAGTTTTCATAATATCAACGTTTCTTTAGTTATTCCCAAAGGTTGCCCCATGTGCCACGACGCTCATTGGCACCACGACCTCCAAAATCATGATCACCACTGGTGTCGGTTCCTTGTCCGCTCATGGCAAGCATTGTTGTGAGTTCAATCCCTACTACCTCACTCACAGGTTTAATGTATTTTTTCTTCATAACAATTCGTTTTAGTATCTCTCACCAAATTCATAATCATCATAGGTATCATCGCCATAGCCACTAAATGCAAAACCTTGCTCCATTGCCACCTCGACAATCTCTACTGTCGGTGGTGTATAAATTTGCTCTCGTTTGTGTTTCATAAGGCTATTTTTTAATTATCGGTTATCTCTACTCTATCAACAAATCTATAATCTGCACACTCTACAACTCTTTCATCGGGCCTCTTATCATCTCTGGGACCAATCACCGAACGTTCGGGGAGCACTTCGGTTAGGCGGAATACCTCTATTATATTATTGCGCTCTTCATCGTAGAGTCTTACTGTCGCCTCGCAGGGCTCGTGTTTTCCCCTGTGGCCAAAATCGAATACTCGTTTGTGCCAATTCTCGTATGTGTCGCATATGACATCCTCCGAACGCTCGAAGTAGATGTACTTGTGCTTGACATCGCGGCTTGCTGCGGAGACAAACTCGTAGTACTCAAAGCTCAGTATAATATCCTCCTTCGGCAGATGAAATGTGATGCTGCACGGTTTTTTCTTTCCTCTTTTCGCCATCTTATAGGGTGGTTTAACTTGTTTTTTCT
>CALEPD010000286.1 GCA_937910265.1 uncultured Bacteroidales bacterium | reverse complement strand
CCTGAAGTCCGTTGTAGTCTGTATATTGTGAGGTGACATTGCCGTTGGGGTCGGTAACCTTGGTGTAGAAGCGGCGGTGGTTGGTGGCATCGTTGGCGACATTGTAGTAATACTGGGTGGCTACACCAAGCAATTGGTCAACTCTTGTCTGGCGGTCGAGAATGTCATAGCGAGTGACCGTGGCAGTAGAATCAATATAAGTCTCGTATACACCCAGCAATGCAAGCGTGGTGTCGGCAACCGTGAAGTTATCATACTGGCGGGTAGTGCGGCCAAAGTGGTCAACAATTGCACGGCCTGAAACCTGCATCGATAAGGTGCCGTTGTCTGTCAATCCCTTCTTCGTCTGCAACACACGTCCGAAACCGTCGGTGATGACAACAGTGCGTGTGATCAAATGGCCCTGGTCGTCGTAATGTTCAGTGATAGCGTAGGGACGGTCGTGTTGCATATTTGAACGGAGGTAGTTATTATAGACGGAGTTGCTAAAGTGATAATTGTACCAGCCATAGTTGTAGTATCCAATGCATCCGGGAGTGTAGTAGAAGTTTCTCACCGAAGGATTGGGGCTGCTGTTCATCGGAGAACGGACATCGATGATACGACCCAGACAGTCATACACATACGTCATGGTGTTGCCACTCGGGTCGGTCACCGTCAGCGGCTTGCAGAGGCGGTAGTCGTAGGTCGTCGTCATAGTCTCACCAAGCGAGTTGGTGATGCTGACCGGATAGGTGTTCACCACGGGATCGTAGGTGTAGTCATAGGTCATTCGCAGGTGGTTGAGGTTTTCCGGCTGCTGCGCCTGAATCATATTGCCGTAGACGGCGTCGTAGCTAAAGTCGTACTCCGGAGCATTGGGGCCACTGCCCAGGATCTGCTTCGTCAACTTACCCTGGGTGTTGTACTGGAAATAAGCCTGACGCTGAGGCGTCGAAGACCCCGTGGGATAGACTTTGTAGTCTTGGCGCAAACCAATGAGGTTGTATGGCTGGCCGGTGTAGTAGGTAAATTCCACTCTCACGCCATCGTTGCTATAGGCGGTGTCGCCTTCGTCGATATAAGTGACGACATTGTGATATGCATCGTATTGGCGGGTTTCGGCCGTGGTCAGTTTCGGGGTCGCAGCACCTTCGTAGAAACGGGTCACCACACGGTCGCCGGTGGTGTAGGCATTGCCGGCGCAGGTGTCAACCTCATTTCCGTCGTACGAGGTGTAGTCGTAAAAGTATTCTTTTTCGATATACTTATTGTCGCTACCGTCGGCGGTGAGTTCCTGTTTGATGCGCCCCTTGTTAAGGATATTGGAGTTGAGGTAGGTGCGTTTCACTTTTCGGTACACACTGTTGTTGTTGGGCTCAATCTGCTTGGAAGTGACAGTACCGTAGCCGAAAGAGGTGCGTTCGAAGCGGTCGTAGCTTGGGTTTTCGTACTCGTATACGGTTATTGCGATGTCGCCGCCATTGGGGTTGAGCGGGTCTATGGAGGTTACGGTATCCAGGAGCCAGGTGCGGGAAGGCTGCCTGTAGTCGGGTTCTGACAGATGGTAGCTCAGCGTAACACTGCTGCCCGTAAAGTTCGTCACCTTGCGCAGCAGATTCGTTTTTCCGGCCATGTTATAGCGGACCGTCATCCTGTCCTCTCGGTCCGAAGTGACCAAGTCGGGCAATCCGTCACCGTTGACATCCACCAACTGCATGCGGTCGCGGTTGATGCCGCCGCTGTACGGCGTACCGTTCACGCCCACGGTGACCTTGAAGATACCGAAGAGTGTGAATCCGGCCGTAACACCCACATTGAGCGACTCGTTGTAAGACTCACTCCAATTGAAGTTCTTGATGTTCAGGTCATACTGATCGGACCATCTGCCGTTGCCCAGATTGAATTTCACATGGATATAGTCCATTGGGTCGAACAGATCGCTCAAACTATCAATCTCATCAAAATCAAGCACATTGCGCCAAATGAGGTCGGGCAGTCCGTCGCCGTTGACATCCATCAAGGTGTGGTCTGTGCGGTTGACCGAACGGCTGAGGCCGCCACCAAGTTGGATGCTGCCCTGCGCCGTATTGGTTATAGGAATGCCTGCGCTGGCCGAGCCTGAAGCGCTCATGCCCGAATGAATGGCATGGTCAGGCGAGAAGTTCCAATCCTCGCTACCCATGAAGGTGTAACCAGAGTTGAGTCTCACATCGCCCTCGTTGGAGACATAGTCGGGTAGCCCGTCGCCGTTCATATCAGTCCACGAAGTGGCGGCGTGGTCCCAGCCAATGCTGAGGTCGCCATTTATACTACTACCGTCGCCGGCAATGGTAAACTTGGCCTTGGCAGGTCGGGCCGAAGGTGTTCTCTTGTGCGAGACCGGCGAGGCCCCGAAACCAGCTCCGGCGCTGTTGGTTACCGACATCGTTACGTCATTGATGCCGTAAGGCATACTCTTCCTTGAGCCCATACCACCCCATTGCTGACGATATTGTACATAGCCGTTACCCACAATGTCGGGATAGCGGTCACCGTTCATATCCAAGTAGTCGGTCTCGATATTGCTTTTCCCGTGGCTGTAGGAGAGGTTCACCATGGCCACTCCGCCAGTATAGCTCTGATTGCTACTCTCGTTCACCTTGAGGATGGCTTTGGCGGGAGTGCCGTCAGCAGAAGCGGGAGGCACGGCGTCGTCGAAGTAGGTCGTGGGAGGCAAGTTGACACCGTTGGCAGCGCCTACAGCATCCGAGCTATTGTACCAGTCTTTCTGCATGGTGTTGCTCATGGTGTCGCGTCCGAGGCTGTTGTGACCGCCAAAGGCCACCCAGCGGTTGTGTTCGGCATCGGCGTTCATCTCTACCCAGAAGGTAGATTCCGACAGGGGGTTGAAGAGATTGCCATTTGTCTGGTCGTTCTCAAATTCATCAATGTTTGAGACATTGAATCCATTGCCCGAAAGCGGGGTGTTGATTTGGTCTTCCAAGTCATTCTGCTCAGACGTGCTCATGCTGCCAATACGCAAACGGCTCGGCACAATCAGCATGGTCAATGGTATCTGCTGCAGGCTGGGATCAAGGGGATGATAAGTAAACTGTCCCCATCCGTTATACAGGGGGCCGAAGAGGCTCTGATAGGTGGCATCGCCCCAAATACTTCCTTCGGGGTGCTGAACCTCTTTCTTTCCGACGGTCCAGAAGGTGATAGTGTCGCTAGGATCATTGCCCCAGAACTGAATCTTTACACGGGTGTCAGTATTATCCCAGTCGGCATTGACACCATTGGAATGGACCAACAGCTGTAAGGTGCCGCCCTGTGGGAGAGAGTCCATAGGAACAGTTTCGTCAGGGTCTTTCACTATTTCTGGGGATAAATCGCCGCTTGCATCGCTGGCAACCCATTCAATAGAATAATGGCCGTTGTAGGGAGCCTGGAAATATTTCTCGTCCGTCAACATAAATGAGATGCGGCTGCTATACCAATGATTGTTATACTTGATATCTACATAGTCCTCCACATTGTCGAACTGCTTGTCGTCCATCGACTGCAGGCGGAAGAAGAACACATCGCCACGCTGCACCGGAATGGAAGAAAGGTGCTTATCGCGCATTTCATCGCGACAGCTGTTGCAAATATAGATGGTGTCAAGAATAGAGTCATTGAAATTATTAAGCAGTTGAGAACCGACTTGGTTCACTCCGCGAGAATGTTGAATCACGTAGGTGATACCGTCGGCATGGCGCGAGCGACTGGCGTTTTCGTCAGCAAGAAGGGTCACATGGGCATCGATATCGACGGTTCCTGTATCAGGAGCCACCCATACGCGCACCGACTCGGTGTGAGGAACACCACGGCCCGCCAAATTGCGGCGAGAGCAGTCCATCACAGCCTCATAGCGCACTACAATGAAATTGCCCAGGCTGTCTCTCTCTATCACTGCCACATGGTCTTCGTCGCCTTGATAATTGTTGACATATTCCACTGCGGCAGCCGAATCCATAGGCTCTCCAAGATTCTCTGCCACCCAGATGCGGTCACAAGCCATTGCTGTGTCCACTTCTCCGTCGAAGATGATGCTGTCACACAAGGTCTCCTGCTGCTCAGGCTCCACTTCCTCCCACTCTTCGCGTGCAGGCTCTGTGTAACGGCTAAAGACGGGTTCATTGTACTCATTGAGGCGGTTGAAATAGACCTCACCGTCGTGTATCAGGTCCGTCAGTCCATCGCCATCGACATCGGAGAAATAGGTGCTTGTAGTGCTTGTGGTGCCAGACCAGCTGCCACTGCCGCTAGCTACCTCAACATTGGCTTGTGCACCCCAGGTGGAGGTTTTCCCATTTTCGATAAGGAAATGGTCAGGTCCGGTTATCTCAGAGTCCCCTCCAAACGAGATGATGCCGTTCACAGGCAGTTCCTGCTTGCGCCAGTGCAGAGTACCATCCTTGACAAAGACCTTGTCGGACAATCCGTCGCCGTCGAGGTCGACAAGTGTCATGAGCGACTCGCTGGCACTCTCGCTCCAATTGAAGTTTCCCCCGAGGCTAGATGTTGTCATCGCCACATTGAGATCCACTCCCACGGCGACAGTACCGCCGACACTCCAGTTGGAGGATTGCGAGAGCCCCAGTGCGGTAGCTGACGTAACAGTGTCGAGTCGGAAGCCAGGTCTGAACATAAAGGCGGAGATATCGTCATAGGCATCTTCAAGGTTGCTCACATATTGATTGCTAGAGAAGAGCTGATTCGGATCGGGGGCATCATAATAAGTAAACTCTTGTCGGCTGGCATAATATCCTTCCTCAGGATAACCTGACCCTTCACACCACTTAATCAAAGCACCAGCATCATAAGAAGTCATATAGATAGATTTCAGTCGTGTCTTGTAATTAGACCCGTGTTTGAGCTCTTTTTCAAAATAATAACTTCTTCCTGCATTGGAGTCGAAAGTCGAACCGGAATCTAAAAAGATTCGGATATAGCACAACTCTTGGTCGGTCACCTCCTTGAAGCCCAAGTTGCAGCTCACGGGGATGTCCCGGATGTCGCGATCCTTGCGATAGAAGACCACTTTGTAGTTGCCGGGGGAGTTGTTGTTTCCGGTGTATTCAATATGCTCGGGATATATCTGGCGTCCGGGAACCGAGCCTGTTGTAGTGACAACATCATAGTAGTAGCGCACCCAGTTGCCATAGGGGTCGCGGCTCTCAGCCAGCATCCATTTGGCAATGTTGCCGTGGTCGTCTTTGAGGGTGGTGGGATGCACGGAGGTGTTTAGAGTGCTGTCTGAGTATTGGCCATAGAGGTGGGTGATTCCGTTTCGGTCCACCACCTCCCACCAGTAGTTGGTAGTCGAGGTGTTGTGACGGATGATGCTGTCGTGGGCGTCGCCAGTGCGGGCATAGAAACGCACATTGTCGCCAAGGTCGGAACGGGGGGTCTGGTGGTTGGTGCGATGAGGCATTGGAAGCACTTCACCATTGCTGTTTCTATTCACCAGCTGCTCACCGGCGAGCATGTATATCTCAGTCTCGTAGGTGGCATCATAGCGGGGCACACCCCAGCGCGTGTCGAGGGTGATGGAGGGCAAGGAAAGGTCCCAGCCAACACCAAGCCATCCGTTTCCGCCGGTGCTGGAATAGTTCACTGAGAGGTTAGGCTGCATGCCGGCACGACCGGCTGGCACCTGAATGGGATAGGAAAGGTTGGCGGTACCCTCATTGTTGGCCTCGGGAGCTGTGATGAGGGGGAGAGCATCCATCGGACTGACGGCCTCAAGGTCTGTCAATGCCGTGGGCACGAAAGCCTGTGTCTCTGGCATCTCTGGAGCCTTAAGCAGTTCGTTGATGAAGTCGGTGAAATGGGTGGTCAGCGAGACAATTTCATGATTGACGGTATCCACCTCGACACGTTCCAAGCGCACCCAGGCAAGGGTCGCGGTGTCGTAGAAGGAGGTGTAGATGTCGTCGGGCGTATAGCCTTCGGGCAGACGCTCAGGGTCGTAGGCCATTCGCAATTCCGCGTATGGCAGGAAATGTTCGCCTCCAGGCAACAAGCGGTAGCCCGCTGTGGCGGCTGTCATATTCATCATTCCCTGTGGCAACGGTGGCAGTTCGTCGTCAAACAGCGATGTCACACTATAGGTGTCGCTTCGTATAACGGCAGTGTCGGTTGCCGCAAGACTCAGACCTTCCGTCTCAATCCACAAGGCATGGCCTTTCCTTGCCCTTACACGCTTGTCGGGCTGGCGGATATTTACAAGGTCTTGAAACGGCTGGCTGGCGACATGTACCGAACAAGTGTCCAAACCGTTTTCACGGTTCTTATCCAGATGAACTGTATTTTTTAATATGTTGGTTTCTTCATGTTGTTGGCAAGAATGTACACACGACAGCATCGCAACAGCTGCAAGGATATATAAGTATTTGCAAGATGATTTCATAACTTTGGTTTCTTTATTTTACTACCAGTTTCATGGTCTGGCTGCCACTCTCGGTTGTAACGGTGGCATAGTAGGAATTGCCCGATGGCAGGGAGCCTTCGAAATGATAATGGTCACGGTCACTATCGCTGTATGTGGCCATCACCTTGCCCTGAAGGCTATATATCGTCACCTGTACCTGACGGGCACCCGACACTTCGATGTTGAAATGTCCTGAGGTGGGATTGGGGAAAATCGAAAATGTCTGAATGCTTGAATGTGTTAATGTGTGAGTGTTGTCGGATTTGGTTGTATTGTCATCACCATTGCCGCCATGACCTTTGGCGCCCTTTGCGCCAGATTGCGCCAGGTGCCACAACATTGATCCCCGAGCGAGGGTAAAGGTGCAAGTGTTAGACTGTAGCCATAGATTATTGAAACGCACTTCGTTTGTGGTTGCGACCGATGGAAGGACAATATTGCCATCAAGTAGCAGCACCAGGCTGTCGGTGGGGGTAGGGATATTCCGTGTGTCGAATGCGAGAGAGAAACCGACATCCTCAGCCCCCGAAGCTTGCACGCGCCACTGACGGGCAAGTGTTTCCACGTCGCCATCCTTCTGTTGGAATGTCAGCGGTGCGTCGTTGTCGCCAAAAAGAAGATAGGCTTCCTGCGGGAGGCTGTCGGTGGAAAGGGTGGCGACAGAGCCGTCCATTTCGGAACGGCTGCACAACTGATGGAGATTGCAGGCGGTGTCGCTGCCAACGCCTGTGATGCGGTGGTGGAACATGGCGCTGTCACGACGATGCTGCCAGACACGATTGCCATTGCCTCCGATATAGTCGACAGGGCCGAGGGTAATGCCATATCGGATAGCCAAGGCTGACTGCACACGGCGCAGGGCGGAGTTGCCGAGACGATGGTTGAAATACAGCACTTCGGCCACCTTGATGTTCCCGTCACCGACTGAAAGTCGGACATAGGAGGTCGGAATGTCGGGAGCGGACTGCCGCAAGGTATGAATCACAGGCTTGCGGTCGGACAGTTCGGAATAGCGGATAGAGGTGCTGTCGGAGAGGATGCGTTCGGTGGTCAGTCCTCGGACAATGCTGTCGGCGAAAACGAGCTGCCACACGGTGGCCTCGGTATCCGCGACGGGCTTGTAGACCACAACGACGGTATAGTCTTCGGCATAAGGGATGCTGTCGAAGTGGAGTGGGGTGATCGTGGCCGGATGGAAGTTCAACAGCGAGTCGGCAGATAGGCACTGCCAATGGAATGCTGGAGTTGGGAACCCCTGACCTGTCTGTCCCAGTACGACGCCACAGGGCAAGAGGAGGCAGGTGCCGAGGATAATCTTGTATAATTGCTTCATTATTATATACATATTACATTATTATCTTAATAATTATTGAT
>CALEPD010000285.1 GCA_937910265.1 uncultured Bacteroidales bacterium | reverse complement strand
ATCTCTGCAAAATTGGTTGCAGACCTTATTACCACCGCAGGAGCCGACCGCGTTCTCACAATGGACCTTCACGCTCCTCAGATTCAAGGATTCTTCAACCTCCCAGTTGACCATCTTTTCGGTTCATCACTGTTCATGCCTTACATCCGCGAGAAATTCGACATTGAGGATGTAATGTTTGCAAGTCCTGACATGGGTGGTAGCAAACGTGCCAGCGTGTATGCCAAAACCTTGAACAATAGTTTTGTTATCTGCTACAAACACCGCAACAAACCCAACGAAATCGGTGAAATGCGTCTCATCGGTGATGTGAAGGACAAACATGTTATCTTGCTTGACGATATTATCGATACAGGTACCACCATCTGCAAGGCTGCCAGCATCATCAAGGAAAGCGGTGCCAAGAGCGTACGCGCTATGATCACCCATCCTGTATTGAGCGGCAATGCCATCGAAAAAGTTGAGGATTCTGTATTAGAGGAATTGGTCACCACCGATACCATTCCTTTGAAACGTCCCTCCGATAAAATTCATGTCTTGTCATGCGACTGGCTCTTTGCTGAAGCTATCCGCCGCGTGGTAAACTGCGATTCTTTGGATAATCTCTACGAAACCACCCTCCACCAAAAAGGTGTTTTCCGTAGACAAAAATAAAACTAAATTATTAACCAGAGTTATTTAACTCTTCAAAACAAAAATTAAAATGAGAATAGTATCATTGAGCGGTTCTCTTCGCGAGAACGTAGGGAAAAAAGATGCTAAGGCTTTACGCCGTGAGGACAAAGTTCCTTGTGTTATGTATGGTAAAGACGAACAGAAAGTTTTCGCTGTTCCTCAAACCGAATTCAACCGTATTATCTTCAACCCGGCACCTTGCTTCGTTGACATCAACATGGATGGCAAAGTATACCGTGCTATGTTGAAAGACATCCAGTATCACCCTGTTACCGAAATCGTTTATCACGCAGATTTCTACGAACTCAGCGACGATAAACCCGTTGTAATGTCCATTCCTGTACACACCAGCGGTACTGCAAAAGGTGTTATCAAGGGCGGTAAAATGGTTATCAAACAAAAACGTGTCAACGTTAAGGCTCTTCCTGGCAACATGCCCAGCGAGGTTCTCATCGACGTTACTAATCTCGACCTCCTCCATCGCGTAAAGGTTCAGGACGTAGAGACCAACAACTTCGAAATCTTGAATGTTAAAACCAGCGATATTATCATTATCAACAGCACCCGTGCTTCTGCAGCTGCAGCAGCTGATGCTGAATAATTAGTGATATCTACTGATAAAAAGAAAAGGAGTGCGTAACAATGACGCACTCCTTTTTTTGTCCGGTTTCAGGCACTGTTTGAGTCGACACAACATCACGGTCCGACGCGTGCAAAATGGGGTAGCGGTATTATTGCAAAAATAATACCTTCTTCAATATTCTAAATGGGTTGATTGTTACTGATTGTCAATGTATCCGAATTGGCGGAGGGCTCTGTCGTTGTTGCGCCAGTCTTTCATTACTTTGACGTGTACTTGGAGGAAACATTTCTTTTCGGTAAACGACTCAATGTCCTTGCGGGCCTCTATGCCAAGCTTTTTAATTGCTTGCCCCTTGTGTCCGATGATGATCGCTTTTTGCGATTCACGTTCAACGAATACAATCACAGAGATGTGGTCTATTCCTTCTCGCTCCTCGTAACTTTCTACGGCAACCTCACAACTGTACGGTATCTCTTTCTGGTAATAGAGCAGTATCTTCTCGCGCACAATCTCGCTTACAAAAAAACGCATGCTTCGGTCGGTTAGCTCGTCTTTCGGAAAATATGGAGGACAGTCGGGTAAAAGTTCAAGTATGGTGTCGAATATTTTGTCAATGTTAAATGCATTGGTGGCCGACGATGGAATGACAATGGCACGCGGTATCTGCTTTTGCCAATATTCAACCTTGTCGGCAATTACTTGTTGATTGCTTAGGTCAATCTTGTTTATTACGAGTATGATGGGTGTGGTGCTGTTGATTATTTTATTCAGCACATCTTGATTCTTGAACGTTTCACCAACTTCTGTGACAAGCAGAAACAAGTCGGCATCCTGCAACGCGGAGTTGACGAATCCCATCATGCTTTCGTGCAGTTTGTAGTGGGGATTTACAATACCGGGAGTGTCAGTATATACAATTTGAAAATCGTCGCCGTTTACAATGCCCATGATTCTGTGGCGTGTGGTTTGCGCTTTCGAGGTAATGATACTCAAGCGTTCGCCAACAAGGGCGTTCATCAATGTTGACTTGCCTACATTCGGATTGCCAATGATGTTTACAAATCCTGCCTTATGCATAATTGCTGTTAAAAGTATTGGATGGCGCGTTCAATGATATAGGTGGGGGTGCTTACTGAACCGTTAAGTTCGAATTCGGTGCGTTGTATCCAGTTTCCGTGTCCGTCGTATTGATATCTGTACAGGGTGATGAAGAGTTCGGTCTCATCTTCAGTATAGTCGTACATTGTCTGCGTGATGGGCTGGCCATGGCTGTCGTATTCAAATCGGGTCTCGCTTATTTTGTTGTTCTTGTTGTCGTAAACCACGGTTTTAAGAAGGCTGCCGTCATCATTGTAGGTGTAAGCCTCACGTCTGAATACATTGTTGAGGGCATCGTTGAAACTGCGTTGGCGTACACGGCCTTGGCCGTCATAGCTGATCAATGTGCGGGTTTCTACCTGACGTTCGGCATCTTCAACATATATTTCTGTAAGAATGTGGTTGGCATCGTAAACATAATAAGTTCTGCCAATAATCTCTTCATTGTTGTCAACAACCTGTTCCAATACGGTAATCCCGAATGCGTCATGTTTGTATCGTGTGCGGAATATTACATCCTCCTCAGTGGCCAGATATGTCATGCTTCTGCGTTGCCCCTTTGAGTTGTAGAGGGTCTGCAGACGCTCCAAAATGTCGCCGTGTTCTATATTGTTGCCTTGTACAATCGCCTCATACATTGTTGAGGTTACTTTCTGTACGGAACCGTTGAACCCGTCCGATTTCACTTCGTTTGTAATTTGCGCGGTTGCAGTGCCGAGTATTCCTAAAAAGAATGACAATACAATTGTTTTGATATTCATAACAGTCTGCTATTTTTTGACTTACAGTGTTTTTGGGTGGATGTTTACTTGTTTTGAACTTTCAAAGATACGAAAAAAACGCAATATTGCTGGAAAAATTGTATTTTTGCACCTTGAAAATGAATGGGTAGACCCTTTTAAATGAAATGAAAAGAAGATGCAAACAACGATTTTAATTTGTTTCGTTTTATATACTTTACTGCTTTTTGCTGTCATGTGGATGACTTCACGCCGTTCGTCCAACAACGACGCCTTTTTCAGAGGTCAGCGTAAGTCTCCATGGTTTGTTGTCGCCTACGGCATGATTGGAGCCTCTTTGTCAGGGGTTACTTTTATGTCTGTGCCAGGCGGTGTATATGGCGGACAATTCACCTATTTGCCATTGGTTTTCGGATATGTGATAGGATATGTGGTCATCACATTTTTATTGCTGCCCCTTTATTATAAACTTAA
>CALEPD010000284.1 GCA_937910265.1 uncultured Bacteroidales bacterium | reverse complement strand
TATAATAACGAGATTTATATGTATTTATTTTATTATCAGCGATTTAAATTTTAGAAGTTACCTTTATTCATTGTGAGTAGAATAAAAAAAGGGTACAAGATAGTGTGTCTTATACCCTTTGTTGTATGTTGGTGATGGTTATTGTAGCGTGTCTCCGGTTTCTCCTCCGGATTTTACTTTGCTTTCAAGTTCCATTTTGCCGAATCTTAGTGTGACGCCGGCGCTGATGTAGCGGCTGTTCAGCATTTTAGTGGTGTTGGAACTGATGTAGTATGGATTGGTTGTCAAGTTTCCGTGTCCGTATTTTGCTCCCCAATTGAAGAGGTCCTGTATGTTGACAAATGCGCTGAGTTTACGTTTGAAAAAGTCGGCACGAACGCCCAGGTTGAGATAGTATCGGGCTTTTCTTTCGCTTAGCAATCCAATGGTGGGGCTGCTGTAGTTGGCAGATGCATGTATCTGGTATTTGTTGAATACTTTTACCCAGCAGTTAAGTCGGGTGCTCCATGATAGCTTGCTGTCGCTACGGTCAACCCATTCCCCGTCTCTCATGTAGTTTATCGAATACCCGGCATTGTATATATTCGAGTAAAGACGTATGTTGATGAATCCAGATGGACGATAGGTCATATTGAACGAGGCTCCGTATCGCCATGACTCTCCCATGTTGTATGGCTTGCTGAAGGAAATGATGCGGTTCAGGAAGGGGTCCATTTCGTTTGTGATGTCGGTTAAAGCATCTATTTCATCAGCACTATATCTTGCATATGCTTCAATTCCAAGATATCCGAATCTATCGAAGAATTTTGTCCATCCCGCTTCGGCCGAGTGTGTAAGGGACGCCGTAAGGTCACGGTTGCCAACGGTGTAATTGTCCTCTCCGTATCTTCTGAATGTGGTAAGATTTTCTGCGGTAGGATTCTGCATTCGTAGAGAATAGTTTAACTTGAAGTTGTGCATATTCTCTGTTCTGTAGCTGGTGTGTATGGATGGATTGACAGTAAAGAAGTTACATGTGGTGTCGTCCGGATACATTGCGTTCTCGTATTGGAATGATTGTCGGGTGTATGTTGCTCCGCTACCAATCTCCAATGTGAAACCACCCCATCGATGGGTCCAGTTGACATCTCCGTTGACATCGTTGTTACTGTTATGCGAGCTGTATGCCCTCAAATCGTCGATGATGGAGTAATCCATGGTTTCTTCGTTGTAGAAAGACACATCGTACAAATTTGTGCTGTTGTTGTGGTTGAAGCGCAGTCCGTAGCTCATCTCACCATTTCTGCTGTAGGGTCGGTTGTAGCGCGATGTGAGCGAGACTGAATTGTTTTGGAAGTCGGAGAGGTAATGCTTGTTCAAGTCTAAGTCGTAATGGGTTTCGTCGAAATCGGAATAATTTCTGTTGTATATTTCGTCCATGTTGGAGTTCGATAAGTAACCGTTGACACTGAGTCGTAAATTGTGTCCTTCGTTATCGAATTTCTTTGTGAGGTCGGCTCCCCACCAGCCGAAATGCGATTTGATTAGACTTGTGTCGATGGTGTTGTATTGGTATAATGCTCCGTTTTGCTGCCAATGCTGGTCGCGGATGTTGAAATAGTTGCTTGTGTTGTTTGTCATATTTCCGTTGATGCTGGCATAGGCCCGTACGTCGGTCATCGAATCTATTTCATAACTCACATCAACAAACAAATTTCCTCCTAAGCCATCGTTGGCACTTCGGTATTCTGCCGATTCGTATGTGAGTGTGTCGTATTCTCCTGCAGCGCCAGGACGGTCTTTGCGTGATACGGCCCAACTGTTGCCCTCGTTGTCGCGGAAACTGTAGCGTCCACTGGCATATATGTTGATGGATAACTTCTCTTTTGCCCACATGTACGAAACCCATGGGCTGACGAATGGTTGTACCGAACCATTGAGGCCAAAGCTGACGAATTGATTGCTTTTGATATGGGCTTCGGTAATAATGTTGATTACAGCTTCGGCTTCGGTTGCATATTTGGCTGAGGGATTGGTGATTGTTTCAATGCGTGCCAATGCATTTGCCGGCAGTGTCTCCAGGTATGTTTTGAGATTCTCTTCTGTCAGTTTCGACGGTTTGTCGTTTATCCATATTTCAACGCTGCTGATGCCTCGTAAGGTTATGTTGCCTTCGATGTCCACTTCAACGCCGGGTGCGTTCTGTAGTGCGTCGCTCGTCGTTCCTGTTTGTATCGAGGGGTCTTCGCTTACGTTATATATCATTTTTTCCTCTTATTCAAAATAAAAAACCTCCTTTAGATTTAATGTAATTGTTATTTACATTATTTCCAAAAGGAGTTAATTTTATACTTATATATAATAAAAGAAATTAGAACTATTTTAGGTTATCAAAAAGATAATCATAGTAAAATGTTGTTTGGGTATAATCATATTCCCAATCAGGTCCATGATATACTCCGTCGCTACTAAATATTTCGCTAGAAGAATAAATCATAGGTAAGTAGGGTGTACCTAATTCATTCAACATTGTTTTTGCTTCTTCGTGTCCCTCATCTGCAGCTTTGCGATACCAATTAATTGCTACACTTGTATTTGGAACTACACCTTGACCATAATAGTAGCAATCGCCTAATTTGTACATAGCAGATGCATTTCC
>CALEPD010000283.1 GCA_937910265.1 uncultured Bacteroidales bacterium | reverse complement strand
ACTGGGCTCTCCGTCGAACGCCTACGAACAAAAAGTTGAATTTTTAGAGCCTACCATTTAAGAATATAATATTTAGTTTTTATGTATACAGATACCACAAAATTTATCGGCGAAGGCCTTACTTATGATGATGTTTTGTTAGTTCCCTCATATTCAGAGATTCTTCCTCATGAGGTTACAGTAGCATCTCGTTTCTCCAAAAATATCAAGATGAATATCCCTATGGTTTCTGCTGCTATGGATACGGTTACAGAAGCCGCTATGGCCATTGCTATGGCTCAGGAAGGTGGTATCGGTGTCTTGCATAAAAACATGACCATCGAACGTCAGGCAAATGAGGTCCGCAAGGTGAAACGTGCCGAAAACGGTATGATTATCGACCCTCTTACCCTGTCGAAAGATGCCAAGGTCAAGGAGGCGTTGCATTTGATGAGCGAATACGGAATCGGAGGCATTCCTATCGTTGACGAAAACAAGATGCTTATCGGTATGGTCACCAACCGTGATCTTCGCTTCGAGACCGACATGATGCGCCCGTTGAGCGAGATTATGATTACCGATTTGATTACCACTCGCGAGGGTACCACCTTCGCCGAGGCTACCAATATCCTCCAGAAACACAAAATCGAGAAGCTCCCTGTGGTAAATGACAAAGGTCAGTTTGTCGGTTTGATTACCTATCGCGACATCATGAAAACCAAGGAGCGCCCGTTGGCTTGCAAGGACAGCAATGGCCGTCTCTGTGTGGCCGCCGGAGTTGGTATCACCCCGGATATGATGGACCGTGCCGACGCACTCGTCAAAGCCGGCGTCGATGCTTTGGTTATCGACACTGCCCACGGCCATTCAATACGCGTGGTTGAAGCCCTCAAACAAGTCAAAAGCAAATATCCCTCTATCGATGTTGTTGTCGGTAACATCGCCACCGGCGAAGCCGCATTGATGCTCGCTGAGGCAGGTGCCGACGCTATCAAGGTGGGTATCGGACCCGGAAGTATCTGCTCAACCCGTGTTGTGGCCGGCATCGGTGTTCCGCAGCTGACCGCAGTATGCGAAGTGGCAGGCGCCCTTAAGCAAAACGGATATGACATTCCGATCATCGCCGACGGCGGAATCCGCTACAGTGGCGACATCGTTAAGGCTCTTTCCGCTGGTGCTTCCAGCATCATGGTGGGCTCATTGGTCGCCGGTGTTGAAGAGGCTCCAGGCGAGACTATTATATACGAAGGACGTAAATTCAAGTCATACCGTGGAATGGGCTCTCTCGAGGCCATGCAGTGTGGTTCGAAAGACCGTTATTTCCAGGATAAGGAAACCGACACCAAGAAACTCGTCCCCGAAGGCGTTGTTGGACGTGTCCCCTACAAAGGCACTCTCAACGAAGTTCTCTATCAACTTGTGGGCGGTTTGAAAGCCGGTATGGGTTACACCGGAAGCAAGGATATCGAGTCATTGCAGCAGGCCAAGTTCATCAAGATTACTACTGCCGGCCGCACCGAAAGCCATCCGCATGATATCACCATTACCCGTGAGGCACCCAACTATTCAAGATAAGATTTATTTTCCCTCCGCAATACTTCTGTTGCGTATTGCGGAGTACAATTTATGACCATTTGACACATTTTATGAAGAAACGATTTGTTACAACGTTCTTATGCTTGACTGCTTTGGGCAGTTTCAATGCTTTTTCACAGACAACATCTCCCGATCCGGTCGTCTTCGAGGTGGGAGGACAGAAAATATATAAATCCGAGTTCATGAACGACTTCATGAAGTCAATCAGCAAGGACCCGGTCGCTTTGCCCGGCGCCTCTGCCGAGGCCAAACGCCAGGCACTCGATGAATATGTACAACTGTACGTTACTTTCCGTGCCAAGTTGATGGATGCTTATGCCATGCAGTTGGATACTGCCACGTCCATGAAAAATGAGCTGAAGCAGTACCGTGATGAATTGGCCGCACCATACCTTATCGATTCCACCGTGATGGAGCAAATATTGCGCGAAGCATACGAACGCAACAAATATGCCATTCACGCTGCCCATATTCTCGTAAAGGTAACACCCAACGCATCGGCAGAAGATACACTGAAAGCCTACAACGAAGCAATGGCTTACTATAAAAGAGCCGCTTCAGGCGAGGACTTCTACCAGATAGCGCAAGAACAGAAACGTCAGCAATTACGCGAGAATCCTGGCATCCGCAATCGTTCAGTAAGTCCTACTGAGGGCGATTTGGGTTGTTTCACCGCTTTCGATATGGTCTATCCGTTCGAAAACGCAGCATACAGCCTCAACCCGGGCGAAGTGTCGCTCCCTGTACGTAGCCGTTACGGTTACCACATCATCAAGGTGTTTAAGAAATTCCCCTATTTCGGCAACACCGAATTGCAGCATATATGGCTTCGCGACGATGTTGATCCCCGCCGCGCCGAGTCGCTCATCAATTCACTGTACGACAAACTGCAGAATGGAGAGTCATTCGAATCGTTGGCAAAAAACAACAGCGACGACCGTCAGACCTCCGGCCAGGGTGGTTTGCTCCCCGACTTGCGTCTGAGCCAGATGCCCCCCGAATATGTCGAGCAGATAGCCAACGGCCTGAAAGAGGGTGAATACTCCAAACCTTTCCACACTCCCTACGGATGGCACATCATTAAGGTGAAACGTCTCGAGAAAATACCCGCATACGAGGATATGGTGCCTTACTACAAGCAGCGTTTGGCCCGCGACCAGCGTAGCAACGAACCGAAATCTATTTATGTGGAACGTTGCAAGCAAAAATACAACTTCACCGATTATACCAAAACCGATGTGCCGGTAAAAGGCAAGGCTTCAAAACGCAAACCAGTCGCCAAGATGGCTTCTCTCGATGAGATGAAGAGTATGGTCACCGATTCTGTCTTTTTTGCTCGTTGGACCTACAACCCCAAGGATATCAAAGACACCCGTCCTTTGTTCCAACTCGAAGGAAAAACCTATACTACTGCTGATTTGGCCCATTATATATTTGTCTCACAACAGAAAGAGCGCCGAGCTGATATCGCCATCTTTGTCGAGCGCAAATACGAAGAGTTTGTCAACTCTGTAGTCGAGCAATATGCCGATTCCCGCCTCGAAATAGAAAATCCCGAATTCAAAGCCATTGTTGATGAATACAAAAATGGTTTGATGATTTTCTCATACAACGACCGCATGATTTGGTCGAAGGCTATCCAGGACACTGCCGGCTTCAATGCTTTCTACGAGCGTGCCAAAACAACCCATGATATCAACAATTCGGAGGAGTCCGTCTATTTCTGGAAATCCAGGGCACGTGTCAACGTGATCACAATCGCCGACAGTCAGATGATTGACCCCGAGAAAGCGGTCAAGGTAATCGCCAAGGTGACGAAGAAAAATTACGATAGCGCTACCTTGAGAGCTGCTCTTACCAAGAAAATCAACAAGAAATTCCGCAACGACGAACTCCCCAAAATGCTTACCATGAGCCCCGAATTGGTGGAAGAAGGCAATCAAGACCTTCTTGCCGCATCTGAGTGGGCTGTTGGAGTGTATGTGAAACCCATGCCCGAAAAAGGATATCGTTTGTTGTTCGTTGAGCAAATCCTTGAACCCGGTTTGAAGTCAGCCCGTGAGGCCAGAGGCTATTACATGAATGACTATCAAGATGAGCTGGAAGAAAACCTCCGCAAAGAATTGTTCCAGAAATATAATGTTATTATCCACGACAATGTTGTCGACGAAATCACATATTAGTATTCTCTTGTCAGTTTGCTGCAGCTTAATGCTGTTGGCAGGCTGCGGCAACGCCAATTCTGACGATGTGGTGTTGGCCAAGGTATACAGTCATGAATTGCTGGCTTCCGATGTGGAGGGATTGGTCGACGACGAAATGCTCCCAGACGACAGTGCGGCCGTGGTTGATAATTATATCAATCAATGGGTAATGCAAATGGTATTGCTGGAGAAGGCCGAGAGCAATGTGACACGCGATTTTCAGAAGGAGTTGCAAAACTATAAAAACAGCTTGGTTATCTATGAATACGAGCAGCAGATTGTAAGGCAACTCTTGGATACCAATGTCTCCGATCAGGATATCGAGGATTATTACAACTCTCATAAAGACGATTTCCTTTTGAAAAGCAGCATTGTAAAGGCCATTTATGTCAAATTGGATAAAGGCTCAATACATGTCAATCGTTTCAAGAGATTGATGCAACGCGACGATTTTGACGATGCCGATATTGTCGAGGTCCAGCAACTGGCCGAACGAAATGCTGTGTCTGGCTATTTCGATGTCAATACATGGATTACCTTTTTCAAATTGCGTCAAGAAATCCCCATTAATACCTACAATGAGGAACTCTATCTGAAAAACACCCATAATATCGTGATCGACGATGGCTCTTTTATCTATCTCGCACGCATTATCGATTATAAGATAACCGATCAGATATCACCCCTCGAATTGGAGGCTGATAACATAAAAACCATTATACTCAATGCCCGTCGTCTTGAAATCTTGGAAAGCATGCAAAAGGACCTGCTTTACGAGGCCGAAACTTCGGGACATGTGGAATTATATAATAATAATGAAAAATAAAACTGTTGAAATGAAAAGAACTTGGATCGCTTTTATTTGCTTGTTTGCCCTTTTTATCCCATCGATATTCGCCCAGGATGATGTTGTTGTCGACCAAGTGGCTGGAGTTGTGGGACGTCATATCGTAAAAATGTCTGATATCGAAAACAGCTACGTTCAAATCCGCATGAAAAAAGGTTACGAAAATGCCTTTGAGCACCGTTGCGAATTGTTGGAAAGTATGCTTATCACCAAATTGATGGTTCATAAAGGCGAGGTCGACAGTCTTGAGATCTCCGACGAGGAGGTCGAGGAGCAAGTTCAATATTATTTGAAAAATGTATTGCGCCAGTATGGCACAAAAGAACAGTTGCGTCAGGCTACAGGCTATACTTATGACGAATTTCACGATATATATTTCGATATACTCCGCGACCGTATAATGAGCCAGCGCGTGGAATACAACCTTACCCAGAACGTAACTGTCACTCCGGCTGAGGTTGCTGAATACTTCAACAATATTCCTGCCGACAGCATCCCTACTATCGAGGAGTC
>CALEPD010000282.1 GCA_937910265.1 uncultured Bacteroidales bacterium | reverse complement strand
TTATGTAATTTTGCAAGTCCAATTTAGAACTGTCCTAAAAAGGGGATGTTTACAGAAATATCCAAATTCTTAAATGCAAAACATTTGAAGAGAGTTTTTATGCGTGCAGTTGAGGAATCTGGTCATAAAGACATTTTGCCAAATAATTGGAATACCTTAGATATTTCCGAATGTTGGAATCTTCTCAGCACCCACAGGGATATAAAAAATGCGATTGCGGAAAAATTGCTGAAAGATCCAACGCTTCACTTGCAATTTGTTGCCTTACAGATAGATGCTATTAAAAAAGACCATAATGTATCGCCCTTATTGGATTTGGATGAGCGGACACGCATTAATAATGAGAATGACTTCTTTAGGATGTATCCTAATTCTTCTTTTTGTGTTGAGGATCTATTTATTGAGCCAAACTATAAAGTGTATAGATTAATAAATGGAGAAAGCAAACTTGCCTCTATTAATACAGTAAACATTGAAGACACCTGCAAGAAAATCATGAATGAGCAGAAAATATTGCTTATCATGGGACCTTATGGAAGCGGGAAAACTTTTATTTCAAAATACCTTTTGTCAAAAATTAAGGACGGCTTCCCTATTTATATCCAAGCACATAGGCTACCCGCAAGAATCAATCAGGTTTTCACAAGACCCGCTATTGATTATTTGATTAACAGGTATAAAAAACTATATGTTTTTTTAGATTCATGTGAAAGCTATTTCATCTCTAACCAGAATGAGTTAGAAGAGATCGAGAGACTAACCACGGACTATCCTGATTTAAGATTTGTAATTAACATGAGAAAACCCACGGGAATAGAGCTCTCTGAGTTACTCGAACTTGTGGATACGTTTCTCGGTGAAATTAGTTATGTGACACTATCATATTTCGATAAAAGACAGGTCAATCAATGGTTATCCCTATATGAGTCGCGTGCAAAAGAACTGAACCAACGTGTTTGTGTTACTATTGATGATGTCAATAGGGCAAACAAGTATTTAAAGTCATCTTGCTATAATCCGTTAATGATGGCAATGATGGCAGAACCCGAGTCTCCTTACAAAATAGAAAAAAATAGTGGGTGGTACGTCCTTTTCAATGATTTTGTGCAAAAAACGATTAAAGGGAAATTCTCAAGAGAGAAAAAGGCTAATAAATTTATACAATTTGAATTAAGTGAATATAAGAATTTTGTGTATGATCTTGCAATAGAAATTCTAAGGCAGTCAAATAACGACATTGTAATCAATGAGAATGATGAGGATTCGTTCGTTTTAGACCCCAACGAACGAATCTATTCAGCCAAACAAGATGTTGTCGATAAAAGTATAAAGAAAAATCTTAATATAAAGATATTTAAACAGACTAGAATACAGTATCTAAACTGCTATTTTTTTGAATATGAAGAATCCGTGTCTAGATGGAGATTTAAAGATAACAATATCTTATTTTTCTTATGTGCAGATAAAATATGCAAAGATTTACGTGGGTTGGCAAAAATTTATTTCTCAGAAGAAACTACGAAGTTTATTGAGTGTTTTAAGAGTTTTATAATGGATTATGATGGAGTTCCTCTTCATCCCGTAACCATTGATTTTATTCTTGATAGTTTTACGAATTCTGATGACGGAGACACTCTTATTGCTTTGATAAAAAACTTGATAGATAATAATCATATTATTAACTTCCGGAAAGACAAATCTTTTTGTTTGGATTATAACAAACTGAAAATAGATATTTTATTGTCAGTCATTTTTATTCGATTTAATAATAGTTATAAACAAAAAGGGTTGGGCCATTATTTCAAAAACATTTCTCACTACTATTCTATTGTGAAAATAGTAGACAAGGATTTGTCTTCAATACTTCGCCGATATTTCAGAGGAATTAAAGTAAAGAATGTTGAGTTTAGAAGGATTAACTTAAAAGGTTTTAACTGGAATTATTCGTCATTAAATGATGTTAATTTTATCCAATGTAAATTTCAGGATACGCCAATGAACAATACATCCTTCTTGGAAACCTCATTTTTACAATGTTATATTAAGAAGTCTGACCTTGTCGAATACAGGGGGAATCTCGACTTCAAATTGTGCCAGTTTAATGAGTCTGTTTTTTCGTCTGAAAAGGATTCCGCTATCTTTTTTAAGAATTGCATAATACACAACATAAAAATTGTTTGCAAAAAGAACCTTCAATTGACACTTGATGGCTGTGATATAAGACAGCTTAGCATAGAAAGTAAAAATGCTAGGATATGTATCAAGGGCTGTAGCGTTGATGGCAAAATTGACTTGATAAATACAAAAGCCGTTTTTACTATGCCTGGAATAATAGAAGAATCTCAATTAAACGACCTGTTTCATAAGAATAATAGCAATTCTAGTATTAGTGCGTATCTGGAGCCGTTGGATGCATATTAATTATCAAATTTGAATGTGTGCATTTAGCTCTCAGTAACATTGAAGCATCAAAGCCCCATGTTAAACATGTGGAAGTGAACTACCCAAGGGCACCAGCCCCACACGCTGACACCCCTTTTTCTTTTTTTCACCCCACGCAAAAAACATCAAGGGCGAGACCTTCCGGCCTCGGGAGTCAACTACGTGGATTTACAGACCTATTGCCCACGAACTGGTTTCCGATGGTATTGGTATGTCTGCCTGTGATTGCAATATACCAGACACCCATTTTCGTCAGAATGACCTCGGATGATTAGTAAAAATAATATAAATTTCCATATAGTCATATGGTACTCAATAGAAGAAGATGCCTAACAAAGGCATCTTCTTCAGATATATTCATTATTGGTGACTATTTCGCTGATTCTATCTTTTCTTTGACTAGTTTGTTGAAAGCTTCATCTTCTCCAATCAACTGTCGGACAAGCTTGAATACCATTGTGCAAGGATTATGTTTGGCAAATTTAGTGTCTGTGAAGGTCAGGCTTTGCGCCTCTGCCCATTTGATGGCATTGTCCTGCGAACCGTATTTCTGCAAGATATCCAATGTGTCTGTGGCATTCTTCTCATATTGGTATGGTTTTCGCTCTCTATAGTGCTCAGACCTGTTTACTGCATCCGATATGCTCTTTTTGTATTCTGTTCGCGACATTGCTGTCACCCTGTTGTAGAAATGGTACAAATACCACAATTCGAAAGCCTCGTTACTCCAGGCACACTCAATACCATTGCTTTTCGCCTTGCGTATGGCAGCATTGAACGAATTGTCGGTAAAACTGTCTTTGTCAAACACTGCCCACACACTGTCATATTTGGGAGATGCTTTGGCTTGTAGTTCAATGGCCTTGTCAACCACTTGGACTGTGTTTGCTCCTTCACCCTGAATGGTCAATTCATAAACCAACCCTGCCCCGTACTTCCTTTCAATCGACCTGAAATAATTGGGCTCCGTGGCTATTCCCTCACATACTATCAATATGCGGTATCTTATCTTCTTCGGAGCGCGTTTTTTGCTCCTCGAAGAATATTGCCGCAGTAATTTTGAATCAATGGTTATTCTTTTGGCACTCATACAATGGCTTTTTAATCGTTAATGATATAGGGTATGGCCCCATAGCGACCGGCAATGTAGTTCTTCTCGTAGTTGCTGTCATTCCGGGGTTTCGTGCCGTCTGCAAATTGTATGTCCATCATGCTGTACAGGTCTGTCTGTTCCTGACTGTCTTTTTCTGTGAACCATATTTGGTCACGTCTGAGAAGATGCGACGAAAGCAGATTTGTATCGTGTGTAGTGAAGATCAGTTGCGCTTTGTTCGGATTATGCTTTGGATTGTTAAATAACATAATCAACTGTTGTGAAATCAGTGGGTGCATCTTGGCATCTAACTCATCGACAAACAAAACAGACCCCCTTTGGAGTGTGTCAAATATTGGCCCAGACATATCAAAAAGTTTCCTCGTACCGTCGGACTCCCTTTCCTCAAAGGGGAAAACTCTCTCGTCACAGACAAGCCCTGATTCCCCATAAACATTATGGGTGGATTCTATTATTATTGACCTTAACAACCTGCGTTCTCTTGCCTGTGGTGACAGTCTTTCGGGTATATGCGACTCTTCTTCTTTTTTTCTTGCAGTCAGGTCATTGAACCCCAATTGTAACTTTTTGAAAAGTTGCAACGCGCGGTGACTCTCTTCCGTCCTTTCAAGGAAGCTTGTCTTGGTAAATGCACGGTAATTTTCATTGTTTATGCCCGAAACAACATTGCAGTCTGACTGAAACCACGACATTACCGACTTTGATATAGGACCGCCCAACTGAGCACATAGCGAAAGAAACAGACGATTGTCATTTATGTTTTCTATCTTTACATCACCCTCACTGAAGTTATCATCAAAGCCAATTCCTTCGTCATTCCTCACAAACAAGGCCACTTCTTTTTTCCCACTACCTGAGAATAGCCACTCTTTTTCAATCTTGTATTGCGTGTACTCGAATCCATATCGGTATTGCTTGTTGCTGTGTGTAAAAACAATCTCGAACAAGGTTGGTTCTTTCTCTGATTTTTCGTGCAGCAAGAATGGGTCGTAATATAATTTGTCCCCGTCATTGAGCTGCACGGAGTCAATGACGCATCCTGTCATAGTGTCAATGGCACGGATGAGATTGGTTTTGCCACTCGAATTTGCCCCGTAGATGGCAGATGTCAGCGAGTATTTCTTTCTCGAATGACTTGCCAGGTACGAATCTTGGACTTCTTTTATCCCTTGTGCTTGCAAAGAAAAGGTCTTTGGCTCGTAAAACGACCGGTAATTTCCAACTGTAAATTCAAGTATCATAATATTTTACATTGAAATTAGCATAATAATTTATAATGCAAATATACGAATTGTTTTTTAATCTTATACATAATTTGAGAAAAAACCTCAAAATTTATTATACATAAATGTATGCTGAGGTCTATTGCTTATGTATCTATGTTTTCATTTTGCTATAATCAACCTATCTAGCGGTTGTTTTGCCCTCAATTTCCACCATCCGAAACAGTACCGAAGCAGTCCCTTATCAGTATCAAAACAGTCCAGAAAAAGGACAAATCCATACCTTGTTTTTCCCTACCTCTGTACTTTTGCCCCGTCTTTCAAAGCAATTCCATAGGTGCACATATGGAACACGCCGAGAAGACAGCCCACAAAAGTTCAACATTAAAACAGAAAGGAAAAACATTATGGCAAAAATCTTCGGTGTCAACACCAAAATCAGCGGCAAGGTAGGCCAGCTCCTCTATCGCCAGACCAAGCGCGGAACCATCGTTAGCGAACTTCCTGTCAAGCCCGCCATTCCACGCCGTTCTGCACGGCAGATGGACCGCCGCACCCAGTGGGGAAACCTCGCCGCCATCTACAAGCAGTTCGACTCTATGCTCCGTCGCGGCTACGAGAACCTGCCGCCCCAGATGTCGGTCTTCAACGCCTTCATCCAGGCAAACATTGACGTAGTCAAGGTCTATATCACCAAGACCATCAAGCTCAACGGCGGTGCCATCCTCGCACCCTATCAAATCACACGCGGCTCCCTGCCGAGCATCAGTATGGCCAAGAACGCTTCCAACATTCTTGTAAGCAGCATCCGGCTGGGTACCCTCGCCATCGACGCCAACACCACTGTCGGACAGTTCTCGCAGGCAGTTCTCGACAACAACGATTCTTTCGACGAAGGCGACCAGCTCACCTTCTTCCACGGCATCCAGTCCATCGACACCGTGACCCGTACCCCTCGCGCCACCATCAAGGGCTACAAGGTTGTGCTCAACACTGCCGAGGATACAAAGTTATGGGATGTCGTGGATAAGATTGGCTTCTCTGTAGCCGACAATTGCCTTGCCACCTCACAGCAGATCACCAATGGCGCAGCCGTCTGGGTGCATAGCCGCGAGACCGCCGACGGCACCCTCAAGGTCAGCACTCAGTTCTTCTATGTCGAGAACTCCGCCCTCGCCACCTACCAGGGTCGCACCGCCTTCACCGCCTCTGCCAACAGCTATGGCGGCATTTCAGCCTGGTACAATTATGCCGCC
>CALEPD010000281.1 GCA_937910265.1 uncultured Bacteroidales bacterium | reverse complement strand
TTACCGAGCTTAAAATAGCAGTTGCCAATGTTGTAGTAGAGGCGGGCAGAGTATTTACCCTGCTGCTCTATGGCTATATAGCGTTCCAAAGCGGATGCGTAGTTGCCGTCGATATAATCTTTGTTGCCGCTATCCCAAAGCTGTTTGCTATCAAGCACAACAGTCTGCGCAGGCTCTGCAACGGCAAGGCTATCGCTCTGCGCTACAGCAGAGAGTGAGAACAACGAACAGAGTATGATTACAAAATATCTCATAGCTTTATCTTTTTACTAACGACTCAATTTTAGAGACTATATCTATACCGCGGGCATAAATCTCGCTCATTGGGGCCGACTCTACAGGCGAATATTGCGCCTCCTCGCATTGTGAGATTATGTCGGTAAAGAGTTTTGCAAACTCCGCTGCACCACGGCGGATAAGCTCCTCGCGGATACTCTCCTTTGTAAGGTCGGCAACAGGAATATTGAGTTTATGCAAGAAGAATACCGCAAAAATTTCCATCAGAGCAACTGTGACAAGAGCAACTATAAAATGCATTGACAAAGCAGAGCCAAAAATTGTCTTCAGTCGCTTGCTATTTCCTTTTCCTATTTCAATGCTATAATAACGTTGTACAGCCGTTCCTAATGAAGCATTGAGAAATGAAAAAAGAGCAACAACTCCACTCACAAGATTATTGAGTCCAAAATCACCAACCCCCAAAACCTTTAAGGTTACACGGGTTGCTATAAACGCCACGGCCATTGTAAACCCCATACGAAAATACAATGCGAGTGTATTCTTTGCTATTTTTTTATTGCAAAAGCGCCAACAATTACATTCAAGTAACGGCAACAGTGCGCTATTATTGCAAAAAATGCCACCGTTATTTGAATCTCTTTGCATCTTTGTCGCGCAAGATGTCCAATGGTCGGTTTGCCCTCAAATATCCACACTTTTTGTGCGACAGCTCTACTGTGTTGCAATCACTGTTTTGGCTGTCGGTTGTAAGGTTGTAATTTGCAGATATATGTACTTTTGCAATGATTGTTGAAAAATATTTAACAACACTCGCCCACTTCCTCCGGACGGATTGTTCCAACTGTCCGCTCATCTGCTTCTGAATGTTCAAAAATGTTAATTGTTGCCCATGGTTGCACTATCTCATTTTTTTTTCGTACTTTTGCAATTTATTTAAACTATAGAAAAATGCATACAATAATCATTCTTGATTTTGGTTCACAATACACACAGTTGATAGCCCGTAAGGTTAGAGAACTCAACGTCTATTGTGAAATTCATCCGTATAACAAAATCCCTGAGTTGAATTCCAATGTGAAAGGTGTCATCTTCTCCGGAAGTCCTTTCAGTTGCAATGCCCCCGACGCTCCAGTTCCCCAAATGGAGGGCATCAAAGGCAAATTGCCCTTGCTGGCCATCTGCTACGGTGCGCAATACCTCGTTAAAGTCGGTGGCGGTAGCGTCATGCGATCTCAGATTCGTGAATACGGTCGTGCCAATCTCGAGTTTGTCGACAACAGCAACCCGCTTTTGAAAGGCGTTCCGCAAGGCTCACAAGTTTGGATGAGCCATGGCGACACCATCGAGTCACTGCCCCAAAACTACAAGTGCATTTGCTCCACCAGCAATGTCAAATATGCTGGCTACCAAATTGAAGGCGAAGAAACCTACGCTATTCAATTCCACCCCGAAACCCATCACTCTATCGATGGTCTTACCATGTTGCGCAACTTCGTAGTAGGCGTTTGCGGTTGTGAGCAGTCTTGGACTCCGGCATCCTATGTCGACGATATCGTTGAGCAGCTGCGCGAGCAGGTTGGCTCCGACAAGGTTGTTTTAGGTCTTTCAGGCGGTGTCGATTCAACTGTTGCCGCAGTGTTGCTCAATAAAGCCATTGGCCATCAGTTGCATTGTATCTTTGTTGATAACGGCTTGCTCCGTAAAAACGAATTCGAATCCGTATTGGAGTCATACAAGGGAATGGGCCTCAATGTGAAAGGTGTCGATGCCAAGGAACGCTTCTATGGCGTTTTGGCAGGCGTTACCGATCCAGAGGCCAAGCGTAAGGCCATCGGCAAAACATTTGTCGATGTCTTCGACGCTGAGTCCAAATTGATTAACGATGCCAAATGGCTGGGCCAAGGTACCATCTATCCCGATGTTATCGAATCAAGTTCCGTAAAGGGACCTTCGCAAACCATCAAGTCTCACCACAATGTAGGCGGTCTCCCCGATTACATGAAGCTTAAGCTTGTCGAGCCCTTGCGCACACTCTTTAAAGACGAGGTTCGCCGCGTAGGTAGAGAATTGGGCATCAGCCACAATCTCCTGGGTCGTCACCCCTTCCCGGGTCCTGGTTTGGCTATCCGTATTTTGGGTGAAGTTACTCCTGAGAAGGTCCAGATACTTCAGAATGTCGACGATGTATTTATCAGAGGTCTCCGTGAAAGCGGACTCTACGACAAGGTATGGCAGGCAGGTGCGGTGCTCCTCCCCATTCAGTCTGTAGGCGTTATGGGCGATGAGCGCACCTACGAACGTGTTGTCGCTCTGCGCGCCGTTGAATCAGTCGATGGTATGACTGCCGACTGGTGCCACCTTCCCTACGAGTTTCTCGCACGCATCTCTAACGAGATTATCAACAATGTGAAAGGTGTCAACCGCGTTGTCTACGACATCAGCTCCAAACCGCCAGCAACCATCGAATGGGAATGATCTCATGTAGTTTATAATTCAGTTTTTTTGTTATGAAAAGATTACTGTTAACCATCCTGCTGTTGTTTGCCGCCACATTCGCGTCGGCGCAGACACCTGTAGTGGCAACAGGCGAAACGCAGGATATCAATGGTAAAAAATACTATGTCCATGTCGTACAACCTGGGCAGACTGTTTACTCCATCTCAAGGGCTTACGGTGTGAAACAATACGATGCTGTCACCCGCAAGGATATCCATCTCCTCAGCGTGGGCGATACCGTTTGGTTGCCTTGCCGCGGTCAGCAAATCCCTACCACTCCCCAAAGTGGTGTCGACAATACCGCTCCGTCTTATCGATACATCAATGTCGAACCCGGTCAGACTCTTTACGGAATCTCAAAGCAGTATAATGTCACTATAGAGGATTTGATTCAGTTGAACCCCGACTTGAGCGATGGCGGATTAAAGGCTGGACAGACTTTGAAAATCCCTGCCACAGGACCGGCTCCCATCCCTTCTTCCGGAGAGAACGATAATCTGAAAACCGATAAGCCAATTCAGAGTACAGATATCGAAATCCGCAAGCGTATCGACCCCAATAAGATTTACGTCAGCGTGATGATGCCCTTGAATCTTGCTTTGTTGGACGATATTTCAACCACCAAGTTCGATATCGAGCAACGTGGGCAGAAACGTTGCAAATCGTTCGAATATATTCAGTTCTACGAAGGATTGTTGATGGGACTCGAACGACTCGAACGTTCCGGATGTCAGGTTGTTCTCAATGTTGTCGACGTTGCGTCCAACACCGATGCAGCTGTCGAAGCAGCTTTCAACAGCCACAACGTGGCAAATTCCGACTTTATTATTGCACTTCTTACGCGGCAACCTTTTGAAAAGGCTGCCGCTTTGGCTAAACAACATAAGGTGTTTATCATCAATCCAATGTCCACTCGTTACGAGATTGTGGCTAACAATCCCTATGTTGTGAAGTATATGCCCTCCCGTAAGGGTCAGGTCGACGCTCTGTTGCGCTCTATGCGTCGCGTTAACCCCCAGGCTCATATCTATGTGGTGCATTCCGGCCATAAGGCAGAAACCGCTTTCCGTGAGGAACTGTTGCGTCAGCTCGATGCTTCTAAGGATTTCCAATATACTTTGTTCGATTGGGCTGCAGCTTCAAGATTCTCCTCCACCATTCGCCAAACTCCCAATGCCATGGTCGTGAGCATATACGACCAGGGACGCGACAAGACTCGCATTTTTGTCAACGGATTGCTCAATAAAATGCTCTCCATTAAAACAGATATTCCTCAACTGGTTTCATTTATCGACTATTCGAAAGAGTACAACGATCTTGATTACGGACATCTGCAGCATGTCAACTTTTCAACCATATATCACGATATGGACCTCTCTGTTGAGGCTCAGAAGTCGTTTGCCGACAGCTTCAATGAAAAGTTTAGCGTTGAACCTATCGGCAATTATGCCGCTATTGCCAACGATATTATTCTCTATTTCGTTACCGGCGTCAACGAAAAAGGCTCCGACTTTTGGAAGGATCCCAATATCAAAGACCCCGCAGGTATGATTTCTTCTATCAAACTCGAACGCTCTGCTCCCGATTATGGTTTCGAAAACCAAAGGGCGTTGGTTTATGAAATGCTCGATTACAAATTTGTTCCATTCGGATCTCGTAAATGAACGTAAACAATCTTCAGACTACTCTTAATAAGGAATTCCGTCACACCGGTCCGGGATTACATACAGGACGCACTGTTACAGTAATTGTCAAGCCCGCTCCTGCCAATTTCGGTATTGCGTTCCGCCGTATCGACCGTTTTAACATAAAAACCATTCCGGCTTTGGCCGATAGAGTCTGCGAAACCTCTCGCGGTACAACTATTGGCTCCGGACGACATATAATTGCAACCATCGAGCATCTGATGTCAGCGTTCCATGGCATGGGCATCGACAACGCTTTGGTTGAACTCGACGGTGGCGAAATCCCCATCCTTGACGGTAGTGCCCGCCCTTGGATGCTTCAGCTCCATCGTGTCGGAGTCCGCTATCTCGACGCTCCCAAGAATTTTTTTGTTGTTGAAGAACCTTTGCATTTCGAGTTCTCGAACACCGGTTCTGTGTACGATGTTGAACCCTCCGATACATTTTCGGTCGATTGTGTCATCGATTTTCCGCACAGTGTTATCGGCCGTCAGCAGGCAGTTCTCACAAACATGTCAGAATATCCGGCAGGTATCGCTCCATGCCGTACTTTCGTTTTCCTCCACGAAATACTTCCGTTGTTGCACCTCAACCTTATCAAAGGCGGAAGTCTCGATAATGCATTGGTGTTTGTCGACAGGGAATTGAGCTCCAGCAACCTGCGCAAGTTGGAACGCACTTTCCATAAGGATGCCTCGTTGTTCAAGGTTCACGACGGTGTACTCAACACTACCGACCCATATTTTGCCAACGAACCGGCTCGACATAAGTTGCTCGACTTTGTTGGCGATATACGACTCGCCGGTGTCAATATCCTTGGAGCATTTAAAATTTATAAGCCCGGCCATAAGGCCAACGTGGCTTTCGCAAAATATTTAATGGATTATATCGTAAAAATAAACAAATAAATCAGCTTTCTTAATCATGGTATTATACGACCTCAACCCCAATGCAAAAATTGGTAAGGATGTAACAATCTCGAATTTTACCACAATTTACGAAGATGTAGAAATTGGTGACGGCACCTGGATTGGTCCCAATGTCACAATATTCCCCGGTGCGCGTATTGGAAAGAATTGTAAAATCTTCCCTGGCACTGTTATCTCTGCTGTGCCGCAGGATTTGAAATTCTCTGGCGAATATACTACGGTCGAGATTGGTGATAATAATGTCATTCGCGAATGTTGTACCATCAACCGCGGTACTTCTGCCTCTGGAAAAACGGTTATTGGCAATAATAATCTCATCATGGCCTATGTTCACATCGCTCACGACTGTGTGGTAGGCGACAACTGCGTTTTTGCCAACAATGCCACTTTGGCTGGCCATATCATTGTCGGCGATTATGTCATTTTAGGCGGCAAGACTGCCATTCTGCAGTTTGTACACATCGGTTCTCATGTCATTACCTGCGGAGGCTCTTTGGTGGACAAGGATATCCCGCCGTTTGTAAAAGCCGCACGCTATCCGATTCAGTATGCTGGTGTCAACTCTCTTGGTTTGCAACGCCGTGGTTTCAGCACCGAGGCCATCGACAATATCCGTGGCATATACCGCTATATTTTCCAGAAAGGTTTGTCGGTCAGCTCGTCGGTCGAGTTGGTTAAGGAGCACTACGGTCATACCGAAGAGGGCAAACAGGTGCTCAGTTTCATCGGTTCCGCCAATACCGGTTTGATGAAAGGTTATACCTTCTCCTCACGTAAGAATGAGCAGGAATGATTGTCCTGATTTAAAATAAGGAAGGGAGTGATGTCACATCACATCACTCCCTTCTTGTTTATGGTATGTATAGCAAAGGTTTTAGATCATCTCTACCGAACGTTTGATGAACTGTGTCAGCGCCTCGCCCTTCAGCAAACCGTTGCTGAGCAATGCCAGGTCGGTGAGTTGGTTCACCAGTTGTTTCTGCTTGTCGGTATCCTCTTCTTTCAATACTTGTTCGATAAGCGGGTGGTTTACGTTTACCACAAGATTGTAGCAGTCGGGCAACTCTCCGTAGAAACTCATTCCGCCGCCGCTGGTGGCAGCCATCTCCTTGTAGCGACGCATGAATTCACTCTGGGTGATAATCATCGGTTGGTCGTCGCTTTCGAGACTTTCAAGCATTACAGTGTATTTGCTCTTGTCCAATTTTCCTTCAATGATGGGTTTGAGCTTGTCTTTCTCCTCTTGGCTCAGCTTTTCGGGAATTGAGTCTTCATGGGGGATAAGTTTTTCTACTACATCGCTGTCCACTCTTACAAAGCGTGTCTTGTGGTCGCTGTCAGCCTTTTGCTCCATCATGTTTACAAAGTGAGGGGTAAGGGCGCTGTCAAGCAACAGCACGTCGTAACCTTTGGCTTTGGCCTTGGCAATGTAAGCATGTTGTTCTTCGGCATCGTTGGCGTATAGGTAGCATACCACTTTGTCTTTATCAGTCTGCAGCGGAGCAATCTTTTCGCGGTAGTCGGCAAAGCTGAAGTATTGTCCATCGGTGTTTTTGAGCAAGCCGAATTTCATGGCACGTTCACCGAACTTTTCTTCGGTCAGCATTCCGTACTCTACAAAAATCTTGATATCGTCCCATTTCTTCTCAAACTCTTCGCGGTTGTTCTTGAACATCTCTTCAAGTTTGTCGGCGACTTTCTTACTGATGTGGCTCGATATTTTCTTCACGTTGTTGTCGCTCTGCAAGTAGCTGCGCGATACATTGAGCGGAATGTCGGGTGAATCAAGCACGCCGTGCAGCAGCATCAAATAGTCTGGCACTACACCTTCAACGCTGTCGGTGACAAACACCTGGTTGCAGTAAAGCTGTATTTTGTTGCGGTTGGGGTCGATTGTTTTGCGAACCTTGGGGAAATAAAGAATACCCGTGAGGTTGAATGGATAGTCGACATTGAGGTGGATGTGGAACAACGGGTCCTCGAAATTCATCGGATACAACTCGTGGTAGAATTTGTTGTAGTCCTCATCTGTCAAATTGGCCGGGCTTTTTCTCCATGCGGGGTCAGGATTGTTGATGATGCGGGGTTGTTTCTTTTCCTCGCGTTTTGGGTTTCCGTCTTTGTCGCATTCGGTTTCGCTGTCAACCCATACCGACTCCTCACCGAAGCGGATGGC
>CALEPD010000280.1 GCA_937910265.1 uncultured Bacteroidales bacterium | reverse complement strand
AAAGCGTTTGGTGGTGAACTGCAGCTGGGGTATGTACACTTTCAGCACGCTGGACGGCACAAGTTCGCTGAGCCAGGCCATCAATGCCTACGCGGCGCAGGACGTTGTGATAGTGACCAGCGGCGGCAACAACGGCAACAGTGACTTCCATGTGCAGAAGACTTTCGGCGAGGCCGGAGGCGTGGATGGTGCCGACACGCTGCGCACAAGTGCTGAATATTACTCGAACGGAGTTGGGCAGGCTTTGATTGTGTGGGGCGAACCCGACATGGATTTCATGGCTGGTTTCGGCATTGAGCGCGACGGTGTGATTACACGCAGTCCTCTGTTCAACACTGCCGACGGCGACATGTATGTGGACTCGATTCTTGTAGTGGGCAGTGACACTGTGGAATACAATGTGCTGGTTGAGCACGCGAACATACTGAACAACAGGCCTCATGTTTTGCTGAACGTGGGCAAGACCGATGGTTTGCTGACTTTGTTTGTGTATGGTGAGGAGGGTACTGTTGACGCATGGAATGTGTGCAATTTGGAGAACCATGCCGGAAATATAGGCTGTGCGTTCAGCCATAACATGCGCGGCAATTATATGCGCGGCAACGACAGCCATAGTATCGGCGAACCTGCCTGCGCGGAGAAGGCCATTACGGTGGCTGCGCACAAATTCGGATACACGACCGCCTCGGGTGTGGTTCACTACGGAACGATATGTGACTTTTCGTCGCATGGCCCGGCCTATGGCGGCGGACAGAAGCCTGAGATATCGGCTCCGGGCAGCTTGATTTCGTCATCGATTAGCAGTTTCACCACAGAGTCGTACGCCGCCGACTTCAGCTACAACTATGAGGGCAAGCGTTATATATGGGCAAAGATGTCGGGCACTTCGATGTCGTGTCCCGCGGTTACGGGCATTGTGGCGTTGATGCTCCAAGCGTGCCCGATGCTTCCGACAGACTCGGTGCGCGCCATTTTGTTCAGAACTGCCGAGAACGACGACCAAACCGGCGAGCTTATTGCAAACGACAGCATGAGTGTGCGTTGGGGACATGGAAAGATTCACGCATGGCGTGCTGTGAACGAGGCGCTGGCTCACGCCGGTGTTGAAGCGTCGCAGGAGCTGCGCCACCTGCAGGTTTACCCGAATCCCGCATCGGAGAGCATCATGGTGTTTTCGGGCAGCTACGCTCCGCAGACCCTGCGTATTTACGACATGACCGGCAGGGTTGTGCTGAGCATGAATGTTGTTCTGGAACAAAGAGTTGACATTTCGCACTTGGCACCGGGCGTGTATGTCGCCCAGATCAACGGTGAGACTTCCAAAATTGTGAAACAATAGTATTAAGTCGAAGATTCGATGTTAGGCATATTCAAGAAAAATATCGGGCTGCAGTGTATTGTCATCTTTCTGATGGCCGCTGCTTTATGGGCCGGGAGCTTTATCTCGCCGGTGCCGATGGTAGCTTCGAGTGAATATGCCGTTGTGTATGATTTGGTTTACCAACTGCTGCACAAGCTTCCATTTGTGAGCACTGTTGTTGCGTTTGTGCTGATTGTTGTGGAGGGAGTGTGGCTGAATGTGCTGTTTTACAACAACAAGATGCAGACTCAGGTGAATCTGTTTCCGGCAGCGATGTATATACTGCTGATGAGCGTTGTGCCCGGTGGACAGAACATCACTCCTATGGTGCTTGTGAATTTTGCCATTCTTGCGGCTATGACACAGTTGCTTCAGAGCAAAATGTCGACGCTGCCCTTGTCGAGGAATTTCTCCTGCGCCCTTTTCATCGGGGTAGGCATTCTGTGCTATTGGGAGGCGATTTGGCTGCTGATACCGATACTGATTATTTATCCGTTGATGAAATTGTACACCTGGCGCAACTGGGCGGTGCTGATACTGGGACTGCTGGCTCCTTTTGTATTGCTTCTGGGATACAACTATATGTGGGGTGATGTGAATTACAACCTGTTCCTTATCGCACATGAATTCGAGCTGCCCACCATAACGATCGACATGTCGGACAAATTGATGACTGCCTTCAGTTTCATTTTCCTCGCCCTGGTAATTGTTTCGTGGCTCTCGTTCAACCAATACTACAACCGGCAAATACAACTGAAGAAGATTAATGCAAATATACTGCTGCTACCAATGCTGGCATCGTTTATATGGTGCTTTTACAGTGAGCTGCTACCTGTCAACACCCAATTATTTGCCGTACCTGTACCCTATCTCCTACTGCATTTCTTCTGCAATAACAACAATCGCCGCCCCTGGATATACGAAATCATATTTGATGTGTTTCTATGCGTGGGTGTCCTTAACATATATCTACACTAATGCTTAAGAACTATTATAAAACCGGTACCATAGAATGCGGATGCGACGAGGCTGGACGTGGATGTTTGGCCGGCCCGGTATATGCCGCTGCCGTCATACTGCCCAAGGACTACCACAATGAACAGCTGAATGATTCGAAAAAGCTCAGTGAGAAACAACGCGACAACTTGCGGGTTGTTATTGAACGAGATGCTGTGGCATGGGCTGTAG
>CALEPD010000279.1 GCA_937910265.1 uncultured Bacteroidales bacterium | reverse complement strand
GCTCTCCGTCGAACGCCTACGAACAAAAAGTTGAATTTTTAGAGCCTACCTGTAAATATAACACTTAAATACTTACTGTAAATGAACTTTTTGATGAATCTGATCCCGATTGTTTACATATTGGGATGTATTGTGGGATTGTGTTTGGTCTTTAAAAAAGCAGGTGTGTCATGGTGGAAAGCAATCGTCCCCATTTATGCTATTATCGTATGGATTAAGGTATGTGATAAAAAGTGGAAATGGTATATCTATTTCCTCGTTCCAGCCATCAACGTCTTTACATTCTTGCTGTTGGTCGTCGAAACAGGTAAGACCTTTCGCCGTTATGCGTTTTGGGAGCAGGTTGTTGCCGTGCTGTTCCCCTGGGCTTATCTCATATATCTTGGCCTGAGCAAAAAACTACAATACACTCATCCGTCTCAGTTGCCCGAATACAAAATTAGCGAAGCCCGCGATTGGGCGGAATCTATTGTGTTTGCATTGGTGGCTGCTGTAATCATAAGGGGATTTGTTGTCGAATTCTACGGAATACCCTCCAGCTCTATGGAGAAATCGTTGCTCACAGGAGACTATTTGATGGTTTCCAAGTTGGCTTATGGCCCACGTGCCACCATGACTCCGTTGTCTTTTCCGCTGGTTCACAATGTGCTGCCATTGACAAACGGCAATCATGAGTCTTATTTGGATTGGATCCAATTGCCCTATCACCGTTACCCCGGATTGCGCGAAGTGGAGCGTTACGATGCCGTTGTGTTTAACTATCCCGATGGCGATACCATGTGCACCGCCTATAAAAGCAATGTAAGCTATCATGAGCTTGTTCGTGAATATGGTCGTGAACGTGTAATGAACGACCGCGCGGAATTTGGCAAAGTCAGAGTACGCCCTGTCGATAAGCGCGAGAACTTTGTCAAGAGATGTATCGGACTGCCAGGCGAAACACTCGAGATTGTTGACCAGAAAGTTATAATCGACGGAAAGGAAACTGTCGATCCCCGCAATATACAGTTCACATACGGGGTTTTGTTCCAAAACGGAGTCAGCAACCCCGTAAAGGTTCTCGACGACCTTGGCGTCTCGCACGAAGATGTTGAAAATGCCCTGCTTGAGCAACAGATGACCGGCACCCCCTATTTTGTCATACCTATGACCCGTGAAATGGCCGAAACATTTAAGGCACGGTTCGATGTCCTCGATGTTCAGCCCATTATTTATCAAAAAGGTGATTACGGTACTAAGATATTCCCCAATGTCACCGGCTACGATTGGAGTGTCGACAATTTCGGACCGATATATATCCCGGCCAAAGGTGAGACAATACAACTTACCGCCGAGAATCTACCCGTATATCGTCGTGTTATCCAAGTGTACGAAGGCAACAGCCTCGCCGTTGAAAATGGTAAGATATTAATAAATGGAGAGCCGGCCGACAGCTATACCTTTAAGATGGATTATTATTGGATGATGGGCGACAACCGCCACAAGTCTGCCGATAGCCGCTACTGGGGATTTGTGCCAGAAGATCATATCGTAGGCCGCCCAATGTTCGTTTGGCTCAGCATGGAGAAAGACAACCCTTGGGGCAAAGGACATATCCGTTGGAACCGTATCGGATTGAGCAATTTTGAGTAAAAATATAGATTCCCGATTCCGGACTCCCGAATCAAAAAAAAGAATGGTATTACCAACAACATATATGGGTTCTGTGGAATGGTATCGCCAGTTTTTGGCGAATCCATCGGCAGTGCAGATTGAGGTCATGGAGAGCTTTCCCAAACAAACCTACCGCAATCGCTGCACTATCACCACGCCCGATGGTCCGCTAACTTTAAGCGTACCCGTGAAGCGTGCTGATAGCAAGCAACTCACCCGCGATGTGGAGATTAGTTATCAGCAAAAATGGCAACATCAACATTGGATTGCCCTCGTGAGTGCCTACAAACGCACACCATACTTCGATTATTATGCAGATTTCTTCCGTCCGTTCTACGAACAAGAAACACGCTTTTTAGTCGATTTCAACGAGAAAATCCACGAAGTGATTCATCAACTTATCCGTAATTCTGAATTCAAAATTCAAAATTCAAAATTCACAACCGACTGGAGTGGTTTGGATTTAGAACCCTGCTTCGGAAACGGACAAAGCATATTGGACATACTATTTGAATACGGACCAGAATCCGTAATGAAGATATGAATATCAACTGGAAAGAACTGACATTTCACTATACCGAAACGGACTATATCGTTCGTGCAGCATGTAAGAATGGCGTATGGGAACAGCCCTACGCTACGCGCGATAAGCATATCAGTCTGCATGTAGCTGCCACAGGTTTGCAATACGGACAAGAATGTTTTGAGGGCTTGAAAGCCTTTCGTGGAGCCGACGGCAAAGTGCGTATCTTTCGCATGGAGGAGAACGCCAAGCGTATGCAACGCTCTGCCGAGGGATTGCTGATGACACCCGTACCAGTAGAATTATTCTGCAAGGCAGTGGTATTGGCATTGCAAAAGAATATGGACTATCTGCCCCCATACGAGACGGGGGCGACCTTGTACTTCCGCCCCGTGCTGGTGGCGACAACACCAGAGATTAGCGTAGGACCAGGCAAAGACTGCGAGTTCATCGTGATACCCACACCTATCGGTCCGTACTTCCCCAATGGCTTCAAAGGTATGCCCTTCATCGTCAATCGCACCATCGACCGCGCAGCACCTCAAGGTACAGGTCAGTGGAAAGTGGGTGGCAACTATGCGGCATCGTTCCGCGCCAGCGAAGTGGCACATGCCATGGGCTATGAATGTATGTTCACCGATGCCAAGACACATAAGTATATCGATGAATGTACGGCGTCGAATTTCATAGGAATAAGGCGAATAGGCGAAAGGCAAGAATATCTTACCCCGCGATCAAGCGCTATCTTGCCTAGCATCACCAACGAATCGCTGATGACATTGGCAAAGGAGATGGGCATGA
>CALEPD010000278.1 GCA_937910265.1 uncultured Bacteroidales bacterium | reverse complement strand
TTTATTGACCTACACAGAAGAATTTGATATGATATAATCAGAATACTGTAAGGAGAAGCGTTATGGCTATTGAAATCGGAACAAAAGGACATTTGGAACAGATAGTTACCAACGAAGTGACCGCCGACCGCATCGGCAGCGGATTGGCAAAGGTTTTTGCAACACCCATGATGATTGCCTTGATGGAACAGACTTGCAACGAGAGTGTGACTCCATTTCTCAAAGAGGGACAGGGTACAGTAGGCACCCTGGTCAACGTAACACATTGTGCGGCAACGCCTATCGGTATGAAAGTGTGGTGCGACAGCGAACTGGTTGAGACCGACCGCCGCCGTTTGGTTTTCAAAGTAAAGGCATTCGACGAATGCGGATTGATTGGCGAAGGAATGCACGAACGTTTTATCATCGAGAATGCGAAGTTCCAGGAAAAAATCGACGCCAAACTCAACGCAGGCGGCGCCACTCCGCAAAACCAATTCACCCCCGTTTCATTATAAAATCGTTAATTTGATATGAATACATTTGTGATTGTACTAATCATTACCGGAATTGTTGTGGCACTGATGTTTGCCGGATTGGGCATAAAAATGCTCATGCGAAAAGAAAAGGAATTCAAACGCCCATGCACCAACGCCGACCCAAAGACGGGGAAATGCGCACACTGCACCTGCGAGAAGTCGAAGAAAAAATAACATCCTACAAATCACATTTCACCACGCATATTAACCATAATCAACATCCCCATATTATATGAATATCGATTTCACTTATCAAAATCCCACCCGCATCCATTTCGGACGCACCGCCATGAACCACTTGCCGAACGAGCTGGCACTATACGGACCCAATGTGCTACTTATTTACGGGAAAAACTCGATTAAAAAGAGCGGTCTTTATGACCAGGTTATGGAACAACTGAATGCCGCCGGTAAAAATGTTTGCGAGCTTCCGGGCATCAATTCCAACCCCCGATACAGCCAAGTGCTTGAAGGCGGCCGTTTGGTGCGCGAGCACCAGATCGACCTCATTCTCGCCGTTGGAGGTGGTTCGGTAATCGACTGTGCCAAAGGTGTTTCCGCAGCAGCCTACTGTGAAGGAGACGCATGGCAAAAGTATTGGAAAAATGGTGAAAAAGTAGAAGGACATGTCGTCCCCATCGGAACCATACTCACCATGACCGGCACCGCATCGGAGATGAACAGCGGTTCGGTAATCACCAACGAAGAATTAAAAGTTAAACAAGGCAGAATATTCCCTGTCGATAAATTCAACCCAAAATTCTCGATACTCAACCCCGAACTCACAATGACTGTTCCGCAGTATCAGAGGGGAAGCGGCATTTTTGACATCTTCTCGCACTTGATGGAACAGTATTTCGGCGGCGACGACGACAATGTAAGCGATTACCTGCTGGAAGGCGACATGCTTGCATTGATTTCCGCCTCACGTGCAGCCATGAACAACCCTATGGACTATGAGGCACGCAGCAATATCATGTGGTGCGCCACAATGGGGTTGAACAAAATACTTTCGGTAGGAAAGGTTCAAGACTGGGAAGTACACCAGATTGAGCATCAGTTAGGAGCCTATACCGACTGTGCCCACGGCATCGGATTGGCAATCGTTTCGGTTCCCTACTACCGCCACATCTATCGCTACGGCCTACATCGTTTTGTTCGCTACGCCAAAAACATTTGGCATGTGGATCCTACAGACAAAAGCGATGAACAAATTGCCGAAGAGGGCATCAACTGCCTCAGCAACTTCATAGCCGAACTGGGTATACCCCAAACCCTCAGAGCTGTTGGCGCCACCGAGGAGATGCTTCCTCTTATTGCGGAAAGCACCAACAAAACAGGTGGCTACCATGTTCCCGACAGTGGTGAGGTGCTGGCCATACTCAAAGAGTGCCTCTAATTGTAGCACAGCATGTTAAACACATGCAGAAATGAGGTTGAAACCTTTTTACCAACTGTTTTACCAAAAAGTTGTATTTTTGCAAAAAAATAATCTATCGAATTATGAAGAAATTAATGTCCATTCTGGCTGTATTATGCATAGCAACAGTCGTCAGCGCTCAGTCGTTCACCGTCATCTACAATACCCAAGAGTTGAACGCCAACGACACCATTACTTTTGTTGCCACCGATGCATATCCGGTAGTAACACCCCTGTTCAAAAACATCTCCAGCAGCGCCGTTACCGCCCGCATACAAATTGACCCCGTTGACGACGGAGGCATGGAGGTAGTGGCAGTATGCGCCGGCGAATGCGTACCTGGCTCATTGTCGCCCGAAGTCACCATCAACGCAGGTGAGACCTACGAAGGCTGCTTCGTCGATTTCATGACCAATGGCGGCACCGACGGCCTTTTTGCAATGAAAATATTCAACACAGCCGACACTACCGACTATGTAATCACATACATCCACATCACAACATCCGCTTCCATCGACGAAGCCACAGGCAACACCCAGTTCGACGCCTTCCCCAACCCGGCAAGCCAACAGGTAACCATTCAGTACAGCCTTAACGAAATCCACGGCAACATCGTGATTTACGACATCTTGGGACATTGCGTAAAGGTTATCGACATCAACAACGGCAACAACAGCGTAATGGTAAACACTTCCGACCTTCCCAGCGGTGTTTACATGTACGGCATCCTCGACGGCCGCCGTTCTTTGCAAATGAAAAAACTGGTCATCCAATAGTCAAGCAGAGCTACAAATATAAAGGTGGCATTGTTGAACACAATGCCACCTTTTTCATACCCAGTCCACAGTTACAATCATGCAATTCATTGGAGTTTTTCTTAATATAAAGTCTTGTATATCAAGCATGTTTTGTAATAACATTCCTTTTAATGTATCCAGAAAGCGTATCGAAACAGACTTCTCTCCGTTTGCGGCACAGCATACGTCTAACCGGAATTATGTCAAACAACCAACTGCACCATTCGCCAGAATCATCAGCAAGCCCCCCTTCAACATAATTACAATATGTATATCACCTCTCGGTCAGGTCTGTCGAAGAGGTCGAATATGCGCTGTATTAGTTCCGACAACGGATGTTTATAATCAACGATTATATTTCAGTTATCTTCCTTATTCAGATACACATACTGTGACATATTTGCACGTTGTTGATAACTGTTGATAACTAAACCTTATCAGACGAAACATCTTTTGTAATTTAGCAATCTGAAAATTCGCTCACCCTTTATATTAAATATCTGTTTTTGTGCAACAAACACCACCATTAACTGATGAAAACGCAGTTACATATCGAATTTGACACTGACGACCAGGAATTTAACGACAATAGTCGTGTTCAGTCGAAGCGCGAAGGTACGCAAAAACAGTTAAAATCCAGCAATGTAAATAAAACAAAACAAACAATAAGTCCGGAAAACAATATGGAAAAGGCCTACACCGAGTACAATCCTACTGAAATCATGAAGTCATCCATCGATTACTTCAAAGGCGATGAATTGGCTGCAAACGTTTGGATGAACAAATATGCACTCCGTGACGGGGAGAAGATTTATGAATTGAACCCCGACATGATGCACCACAGACTCGCTGCCGAGTTTGCCCGTATCGAGCGCAAATACAAAAATCCCATGTCGGAAGAGACCATCTATGAATTGCTGAAAGATTTCAAGTACATCATTCCGCAGGGCAGTCCGATGTCGGGTATCGGCAACAATTTCCAAATATTGTCACTTTCCAACTGTTTTGTCATCGGCAATTCGGGTAACAGCGACTCGTATGGCGGTATCATGAAGATTGACCAAGAGCAGGTACAGCTCATGAAACGTCGTGGTGGTGTAGGCCACGACCTCACTCATATCCGTCCCAGTGGCAGCCCCGTAAAGAACAGCGCATTAACCTCAACAGGCATCGTGCCGTTCATGGAGCGCTACAGTAACACCACACGCGAGGTGGCTCAAGGAGGCCGTCGCGGAGCCCTGATGCTCTCCATCTCAATCAAGCACCCCAATGCCGAACAATTCATCGATGCCAAATTGGAACAGGGCAAAATCACCGAGGACGAATTTAATGAGGCATACGATAAGCCCCTGAAGCTTGACGACGGTACTCAGGAAAGCTATTCTGAAAACGTCCATTCCTACTATATCGACGCGGTAATGGACGACGTTATTACCGACCTTATGGATAAGTACGGATATGATAAAACCACCGCATCCTATA
>CALEPD010000277.1 GCA_937910265.1 uncultured Bacteroidales bacterium | reverse complement strand
CAGATAGTCTCTACGAGTTCCGTGACGGTGGAGTGAAGGAATTTAAGGGAGATGTCTTCGAGTTCTTGGAGTACCGCCGTATCGAGGATTTGAAGGCTCTCGACCAGATTGTACAGTCTCAGAAGGCCTCATCTACTAACGACAGTAGCTCCAAGCAGGATTATTTGCTTTCCAAAGAGCGCGAGAAGGAATTGCGCAAGATGCGCAATGCGGTGACTAAAATCGAAAGTGAAATCTGCGACTTGGAATCTCAGTTGGCCGAGATTGAATCAATGCTTTCGGGTGCAAATTTCCCAGCCGAAGATGCTTATGCAAAGTATCAAGCTCTTAAAAATCTTCTCGACAGTAAGATGAAGGAATGGGAAGAGGCATCGTTGCGTCTCGAAGAAGTCTCGGGCAATTGAAACTGTTTTGTTATAGGGATTTGCCGGCCGCATATCCGGTCGAAAAGGCTATTTGAAGGTTGTAGCCTCCGGTGTCAGCGTCCAGGTCAAGGACTTCTCCGGCGAAATAGAGTCCTTTTATCAACTTCGACTCCATGCTTTTGGGGTTTATTTCATTCAGGGAAACACCCCCTTGAGTGATAATTGCCTCGTTGTAATCTTGAGTGTCCGTCAGTGTAAGGTGAACATCTTTTAGAAACGATACAATCCGTTTCCTTTCAGCGCCGTTTATTTGGTTCAGTCGCTTGTAATATTCTATATGAAGCCGTTGTAGTGCGAATGTGATCAGTTCGGCCGGCAGCCACATGCGCAGGGCGTCGTTGAAAATTCTGTTTCCGTTGTTGTTTAGGTCGGTGATAATCCTTTTGTCCAACACATCTTTGCTCAGTGCGGGTTTAAGGTCAATATGTGCCGTGAGGGGAGCTCCGTTGTGTAGAAGTCGGCTGGCATACCGGTTTGCAGAAAGTGTAATGGGACCGGTAATCCCGTGCTCGAAGAATTGCATCTCACCGAAATGTTTGCATATTACCTTGTTCTCCTTGTCGGCAATCGACAACTCAACGTTGCGTAAATTGAATTTATGAAGTTCTCTGGGGATGGATTCCTGGCATCGCAATGCTACCAGCGATGGCACTTGGGGTACAATCGTGTGCCCGGCTTCCTCTGCTAATCGGTATCCAATGCCTGTCGAACCAGTACTCGGGTAGGAATCCCCGCCTGTTGCAATGAGTACGGTGTCCGACTCAATCGTTTCTCCGTTTTGTAGTACAATCCCTTTCAGTTGGCCGTCTTCAACAAGTAATTTTCTAACTCCAGTGTTTTTTTTGAATGTGATGTGTGGCGAGTTTTCGATTTCTTGGATAAGTGCCAGGAAAATATCAAGCGATTTCCCGCTTTGGGGAAATACTCGGTTGCCGCGTTCTGTTACCAATGGTACGCCACGCGATTCGAAGAAATCAACCAAGTCTTGATTGAAAAATTGGGCAAAACTATTGCGCAAAAACCTGCTGTCGGGTCCAATGTGACTCAAAAAGTCCTTCAGCGAATCCATGTTGGTCAAGTTGCAACGACCTTTTCCCGTAATACGTAACTTCCTGCCAGCTTGGTCCATTTTTTCCAGGAGCATGACATCACGTCCCCGTTGGGCTGCTGTTATTGCCGCCATCATGCCGGATGCTCCGGCACCAATTATTATCGCTTTGTTATTTTGCAAGGTTTATCAGGTCGGCTGGATGGATACTGAGTACAGGTATGGGCGACTTGTGCACAATTTGTTGGGCGTTTGTTCCAAGAAACAATTGTGCGAGTATTCTGTCTTGTTCGGTGTTGATGACAATCAAGTCGGCCTTTTTGCTCTCGGCAAATTCTATGACAGTTTCGCCATAATTTGAATATCCTTGAATTGTTGTAGTGTAGGGTACACCTTCTTTTTCAAAATATTCGCAAGTTTGTTTGAGGAATGCTTGAAGTTTGGCGGCATCTTCATCCGAGCTGCGCAATCCCAGCAACTCAATTTGTGCGTTGAATGCTTTTGCCATTGTGGTTGCAGGGGCAACTTTCTGACGCGAATCAAGGGTTGTGCGTATGGGTACAACTATGCGTTCCATGGGCTTGTGGAAGTTGAAGCCGTCTCTCACTGTAAGAACAGGAACCGAAGCAACCTGTACAATTCTTACAGCTGTACTTCCCATGAAATATTTTTCGAAACCCGAGGCTCCGTTTGTTCCGATAATTATCATCGGAGCTCCGCATTGCCGAGCATATTCGGATATGGATTGCCCGACTTTACCATACAGTATCTCCCATTTTATGGTGTTGTTTTGGAGTCTGTTTTGATATTCGTCACACAGGTCTTTCAATTTGGATTCTGCCAAACTGCTCATGGTGTTGATTTCGTCATCGTCCATGAGTTTCTTTTCACGTCGAACCCATACCAATGTGATGTTTTTGTTTATTTTGTTTGCAATGTTGATGGCTAAATCTATTGCAACATACGATCCTTTTGAGAAGTCAACTCCAACGATTATAGGTCTCATGCTTTGTTGTTTTTTTTATTTAACGTTATGTTCGGTTATTTATTGCATTTTTTACACCTGTCAACTATTTTCATCTGTCTTGGCAATTCTGAAAAAATGATTATCTTTGCATCAGATAAGAATTTTTATTGACAATTGCTTGTTTTTGTCATATATTTGGTTTTTATGGTCTTATGTTTTAGGACCACTTTGTAATTTTTAATGTATGAATGAAAATCTTGATTCAACTGGACTTTCCCAGTCACCGCACGAGCGTGACGTCGAACGTGCCTTACGGCCGTCTGGGTTCGACGGTTTCGCCGGGCAGGTGCAGGTGGTCGATAACCTGAAAGTTTTTGTTGGTGCCGCCAAGGAAAGAGGGGAGCCTTTGGATCATGTTCTTTTGCACGGCCCTCCCGGTTTGGGTAAGACTACCCTGTCCCACATTATTGCAAACGAATTGGAGGTGAGCCTCAAGTTGACGTCGGGGCCAGTGTTGGATAAGCCTGGCGATTTGGCAGGGTTGTTGACCGGCCTTCAGGAAAACGACGTTCTGTTTATTGACGAAATTCATCGCCTGTCTCCAATTGTCGAGGAATACCTCTATTCTGCAATGGAGGATTATCGTATCGATATCATGATTGAGTCTGGTCCGGCAGCCAGAAGCGTTCAGCTCAACCTCAAGCCATTTACACTTATCGGAGCCACAACCCGTTCGGGTATGCTCACAGCTCCACTTCGTGCACGCTTTGGTATCAATTTGCGACTCCAATACTATGACGTGGAAACGCTTACCAGCATCGTTAACCGTTCGGCGAGACTGTTGGGAGTTAAGATTACTAGCGAGTCGGCAATCGAGATTGCTCGCCGAAGTCGTGGCACTCCCCGAATCGCCAATTTGTTGTTGAGGCGTGTCAGGGATTTCGCCCAAATAAAAGGTGATGGTACAATCACATTGGACATCGCCCGGTATGCTCTTCAGGCCCTCAATGTGGATAAGAATGGTCTTGATGAAATGGACTTACGGATTTTAGCCACCATAATCGATAAATTCAAAGGAGGCCCTGTCGGATTGACCACCATTGCTACCGCTGTCGGCGAGGATGCCGCTACTATCGAGGAAGTCTATGAGCCATTTTTGATTCAGGAAGGCTATCTGATGCGCACCCCGAGAGGTAGGGAGGTGACCCCGTTCGCATATAGCCATCTCGGGAAATATAAGAGTAATAATACACAACCAGAATTGTTTGTTGATTTTTAAAAATATATGAAGCTTTTAGTCAAGAATATTAAAGAACTGGTTCAGGTGGAGGACACCCCCAGAAAAGCAGTTTGTGGTAAAGATATGGCATCAATTAAAACCATTAAAAATGCCTATCTGATTGTCGAGAACGGTCGCTTTGCTGAATTTGGTGAAATGTCCAATCTTTCCGAGCAGACATTCGACAGCGAAATCGATGCCTCTGGCCGAATGGTGTTCCCCGCGTTTTGTGATTCACACACACATATCGTATATGCGGGTAGCCGGGAAATCGAGTATATCGATAAAATACGAGGACTTTCCTATGAGGAAATTGCCAAGAGGGGAGGAGGTATCCTGAATTCTGCAAAACGCGTTCAGGAAGCTTCCGAACAGCAACTGTTCGACGATGCTCTCCAACGTCTCGAAACCATGGCTTCCTATGGAACAGGTGCGGTTGAAATTAAATCCGGCTATGGTATGACCACAGAGGCTGAGCTCAAAATGTTGAGGGTTGTCAAGCGCTTGAAGGAGGCCTCCCCGTTGACGATAAAGGCCAATCTTTTGGGCGCTCATGGCATTCCCCTGGAGTATCGCGGATGTCAGGAGAAATTTGTCGATATCGTTATCAACGAGATGATTCCTCAGGCCGCAGCCGAAGGTCTCGCCGATTTTGTGGATGTTTTTTGTGACAAGGGATTCTTTACTGTCGAAGATACTGACCGCATATTGACTGCTGCGGCAAAATATGGAATGGTCCCCAAGATTCATGCCAACGAAATGGCTTGCTCCGGAGGTATTCAGGTGGCAGTTAAACACAATGCCCTTTCATGCGACCACTTGGAATATGTTGGTGACGAAGAAATAGCAGCTTTGAAAAAATCGTTTACCATGCCAACCGTTCTGCCCGGTGCGGCATTTTTCTTGAATATGGTGCACTCTCCTGTTCGTAAGATGATGGATGCCGGATTGCCTGTTGCTTTGGCAAGTGATTTTAATCCAGGGTCTTCCCCCAGCGGAAATATGCAGTTGATAGTCTCTTTCGCATGCGTCAACTACAGGATGCTCCCAGAGGAGGCTTTCAATGCCACCACAATCAACAGCGCCTATGCCATGGGCGTAGAAAGCGAATTGGGTTCCGTGGCTGTGGGCAAACGTGCAAATTTCTTCATTACAAAACCGATCCCTTCCTACGAGTATATGCCGTATTCTTATGGCGAAAACAAAGTGGATCAAATGTTCCTTAACGGTAAAAGGGTCTGATGATTAAAATCGAGCATGTCAACAAGTCATTCGGCTCTCTGCAGGTTTTGAATGACATTAACCTGGAAATCGTCCAAGGTGAGGTTGTATCTATTGTCGGTGCATCTGGCGCCGGAAAAACAACCCTGCTGCAGATTGTCGGCACTCTCGATAGGCCCGACAGCGGCAAGGTTTTGTACAACGATGTGGATATCACACGCCTTACCGATAAGGCGTTGTCCAAGTTCCGTAACGAACATGTCGGCTTTGTTTTTCAATTCCACAATTTGTTGCCGGAGTTTACTGCACTCGAGAATGTAACACTCCCGGCGTTGATCAAAGGCGAAAGCAGGCAGAATGCAGAAAAGTCCGCACGCGAGTTGTTGGATTTTCTCAAATTGTCCGATCGGGTCGACCACAAGCCCTCTCAATTGTCCGGAGGAGAACAGCAGCGCGTTGCTGTGGCACGGGCATTGGTCAATCGTCCCTCAGTCATCTTGGCCGATGAGCCATCCGGCAATTTGGATTCGGCCCATGCTCGTGATCTCCATGATCTATTCTTCTCGTTAAGAGATGAATACGGTCAAACATTTGTAATAGTTACTCATAATCAGGAATTGGCGGAAATGGCCGATAGAAAAATAACAATGAAAGATGGAAAGAAAATCATATCATAAAAACGATAAGTCAAGCGCCAAAACGCAAATAGTTTACGGAATGCGTCCTGTAATGGAAGCCATTGATATGGGTACAACCATTGATAAGGTGTTAATCCAAAACGGTCTTTCGGGTAACCTCGTCTCTGAATTGAAGGCTCTTGTCCGACAAAACGGCATACCGTCACAATATGTGCCCGTCGAAAAATTGAACAAAGTTTGCTCCAACAACCATCAAGGTGTTGTGGCTTATATTTCCCCAATATCCTACAAGTCCGCCCTGGATTTCTTGCCTCAGCTTATGGAACGAGAAACGCCTCCGATGATTCTGATGCTGGATCATATAACCGATGTGAGAAACCTTGGAGCAATTGTCCGTACCGCAGAATGTGCAGGTGTCGATGCCGTCATCGTCCCCGACCATGGTAGTGCCCAAATCAATGAGGATGCCATAAAAACATCGTCTGGAGCGTTGCTCCGTGTTCCGATATGCAGGGAGAATAATTTGAAAACCGTACTCAATTTGGCCCGTCAGTTGGATATTCAAGTGTGTGCAGCCTCCGAAAAGGGAAACTCCAGCTATTTGGATGTCGATTTCAAATTGCCGACATTGTTGATTATGGGGTCGGAAGAAACCGGCGTGTCCAACGAGTTGTTGAAGTTGGCTCACTGTTGCGCCAAGCTGCCAATACGAGGTCAAGTACAGTCGTTGAATGTTTCTGTTGCTGCGGCTGTTTTCATGTATGAGGCTCTGCGGCAACGCGGTTGATCATTCTCCGAATCTCCTTTCCCTAAACTGCTGAAAGGCACCGTTGCTTGGTGTTTAAGTAGAACGGCATTCCGTTGAATAGAGTCCAATGTCGACTCCTGTCAACAAAGGAATCTACAATTGTCCAT
>CALEPD010000276.1 GCA_937910265.1 uncultured Bacteroidales bacterium | reverse complement strand
CGCTATCGAAAGCCACTGGCTTTCTTCACACCTTCCGCATGGAAATCTGCTCGAAATAAGAACAAACTCGCACGAAGGCAATTTATAGAATCGACCCACTATATAAGAGCAAAAAAGTGCCAAAAAGACACTTTTTTAACATTTAAAGTAGGTTCTATAAATTACACATTTTTAAAATTAATCGTTAACATGAGTGAGTCCCATTTTTCGGCACCTCTTCCATTACTTCGGCATCTTTCCGATTGTCAGTTGGTTACGGTGGTACAAGAACCTGGGTTAAGAAAGGAATATTTTCGGAGGGCTATTCCATCCGCATATTTTTCAACTCGCTCCACGAAGGCAATGCCGACAGCCGCTCCAACTGCCTTTTAACATAATTGACATAGAGACAGACCGACTGCAAACCGTTGGTAAGGAAAAGGAATGGCACATGCAGCACGAGGTTGTAGCGGGAGGCCTGCTCAAGCACCTTGGCATCCACCGCAACACTGTTTTTCTTGCATTCGACAATCATCACGGGCTGCAGCAATTGGTTGTATACAACGATGTCGCAACGTTTGACGGTGTTGTTGAGCGAAATGGCCGCCTCGACCTGCATCAGTTCGAGGGGATAGCCGAGCTGCTTGTGCAGATGGTGTATAACGTCTTGCCGCACCTGCTCCTCGGGAGTAAGTGCGACATAACGTTTGCGTACAATATCGAATATTAAGGAATCAGAATTCGCCATCCTCGCCCTCCATATCCACATCCATGGCATTCCGTCTGTTGGTCTTCAGGCCATTGTTTATCTTATAGGAGAATCCTATGGTGACGTATGGAGAGAGGCGTTTGCCGTGTACTGTACGGTTGAGTTGGTCGGTATGGGTAATATGACCCCAGCTGCTTGTGCGCAGTGCGTCACCCACACGGAGGTTGATGGTTCCGCGTTTCTGCAGCACATCCTTCTTAACCGCGAGGTCGACCCAATAGGAGGAAAGCATCTGGGTCTGCAGATCGAGGAATGGGGCACGGTATTGACCTGAAAGTTGAACCGTCCAGTCCTTGGGCAGATTCATATAGGAAGAGAACTTGCCGCTGGCCAGGAATGCCTGCTCGTCCTTGTTGTCAAGCAGCTCGGTGCCCTCGATCACGCTCTGGTAGAGGTTGACACTCACGTTCACCTTCCACCATTTCAGTATCTGCCAATCGATGATAAACTCCAATCCATAGTTGAGTCCCGTGTTGAGGTTCTGCCAGGTTGAAGCCCAATAGCCGTCGTACTGGCTGTTGTAGGGCATCCATGGCGAGTAGTGGCTGTGGGTGTTCTCGTCCCACACAAAGCCGTAGCGGGTCATCATGTTGTTGGTTTGGCGGAAATAGGCCGACGAGAAGATGTTCACATTCTTCACACCCAAGTTATACGAGAGCTCGATGGCATTGGTAAACTCGGGGTCGAGGTTGGGGTTGCCGAACGAGAGTTCCTGACCCTCCTCTACATCGAGGTAGGGGTTGAGGTCCCACATTTGCGGACGGCGTACCCTTCGGCTGTAGCTGAGCTGAACGCTCTGCGACTTGTCGATTTCGTATGAGATGTGTATTGTGGGATAGAGTTTCCAATAGTTTTTCACCACTGAATCGGTGGCGGGATGGTTCACGTCGTAGCCCCACATATCGGCATATTCCAGACGCAGGCCTGCCTGAGCGGTGAGGCCCTCGAGAATGGTGCCGCCGATGGTGGCGTAGGCAGCATGCACCTGCTGCATGTAATCGAAATGGGTCGATGACACTGAGTCGAAGTAGGTAATCATCTCGCTGCCTACCGACGGAAACTCAGAACGGTAGTATTCTGCATTCTGGTCGGGCCAGTCCATACGGCTCTCGTAGCCAGTCTCGAACTTCCAGCCGGGACCGAACGGGTGGACATAGTTCAGTTTGAGATTGAGTCCGGGATGCACATTTTCGGTAAACGACTCGCGCAAATAATAGTGGTCCCATTGAGCATCCGCGTCATAATAGTCCTGTTCCTGCACGCCGTTGCCCAGACGGTGGCGCATTGAGAAAGTGGCGTCGGCGGTAAACAGGCGGTCCTTCTCGTCGAACTTCTTGGTGTAGCTGAGATTGAATGTGTTGCTCACATTCCTGTTGCTGTTAGAATCAGTCTGGGCATAATCAAGGAATCCACCGGAGAATACATCGTTCGAGAAAATATGGTTCTGCCTGTTGCGCATACCGCCTCTCAGCTGATAAGAGAAAAGCAGGCTATTCTTGTCGTTGAAATAATATTCGGCACCCAGCTTCACCGAACCCATATAATTGGTGTTGCGGCTGTACTGGTCGATTACGTCGTGCGACCAGGTGCTGCCGTCGCGCATTCGCTCGATATCGGAATGCCCCATGTTGCCACGGCTGCGGCGGCCTGCATCGGCAGAAAAGAAGATGTTGTATTTTTCGGTCGAATAGTTGAGGTTGACCGAACCCATGGTAGTGGGGATAATTGCGGGCAGGTGCTCGTCGGGATAGTCGGAAAAGAGGAAAGCCAACGGGGTGCCGAGATTGAGATTTGCCACACCATTCAAACCCAGGGCTGCAGTGGTGCGGTCTTTAAGTTTCAGGTTGATGATACCCGACATACCTTCGGGGTCGTACTTGGCAGAGGGATTGGTGATAACCTCGACATTCTCGATGGTTGAGGCGGGAATCTGCTCGAGCAGTGTACCCAAATCATTGCCCATCAATTCATAGGGGCGACCGTCGATAAGCACCTTCACATTCGATGAGCCACGCAGCGACACATTGCCGTCGTTGTCGACCGTAACGCTTGGCACATTCTCGAGGACGTCGGTGGCAGTGCCGCCACCGGTCACAATGTTCTTGTCGACATTTATCACCCTCTTGTCGAGCTGATACTCAACCATTGTACGCTCAGCCACAATCTCGGTGGCCTCCAATGTTGTGGCCGACGGCGCTATCAGCAGTTTTCCAGTGTTGGCCGTGCGGTGGTTGGGCGATATCACAATCTGCTTCGGATAGAAATAGGTGGCATAACCAATGAACGACACCCGCAGGAGATAGGTACCGTCCTTTACGTTTTCGAGTGCAAACGACCCGTTACTGTTGGTGACAACACCGGTCACAAGCGACGAATCGGACGGACGGTGGAGAGTTACAGAAGCATATTCTACAGCGATGTTTTGATTCTTGTCAATTACCCTGCCGGTAATACGGCCTCCGGCATACACCGAGTTGGACACAGCCAACAAAATGCCGATAAGCAGTAGTTTTGAAAAATTCATTGATTACTAAGTTGTTTTTTTTGTGATATCTGTTATTGTTTGGGAGTTCTTACAAAATGAGGCATGTCGAATGGAATTTCGATAGAAAATTCCACCAATCCGCCAAATTCGCCGTTTTCATACCACGGCACCTGGTAAATAAGCTTCTTCACACCGTTTTTCTCGATGGTGTAGGCATTGGTTTTCTGATTGTCGAGAAGGTCCTTCAGTTGTTCGGCCGCCTTCGGAGGATGGCAATCAAACAGATTGTTGCCGATAATCTTCACCCCTTTGCTGTTTACGGTTGCCGACCTGGCATTCATATCCAATATATTGCCTTTGGCATCACACACGGTGACGGCCAAAGGCAATTCTTCAAAATATTTCTCCATAGCAACTATTAACGTACGTTCAACGCAGCGAGGGCGATGCTATAAAGTTTGGTGTTTACACTGTCGCCACGGCTGGTGAGCACACAGGGAACCTTGGCTCCAACTACCATGCATGCCAACTCGGCACCAGCAAACTTGGTGCAGGCTTTGTAGAATACATTGCCCGACTCGATGTTGGGGAAGAGCAGACAGTCGGCGTCGCCGGCCACTTCGCCAGCCACCTTCTTGGTCTGGGCACTTTCCTTGTCGATGGCAACGTCGAGGGCCAAAGGACCGTCGACAATGGCACCCTTGATTTGGCCGCGGTCAGCCATCTTACTGATGATGGCAGCCTCAACACATGCGGGCATACCTACCGACACCTGTTCGGTAGCGGCAATAAGTGCAATCTTGGGCTTGTTGATTTCAAGACTCTTGGCGGTGCTGGTCAAGAAACCGAGAATGGCCTGTTTCTGCTTCATATCGGGTGCGGGAACGATGGCAACGTCGGAGCAGAGCAACAACTTGTGGTAATTGGGAACCTCGAAGAGAGCCATGTGGGTGAGCATGTCGGTTTTCTTACCGGGCATGAGGCCTTTCTCCTTATTGAGGATGGCGCGCATATACTTGTCGGTCGAGAGCAAACCCTTCATCAGGAAATCGCCCTTGCCTTCGTTAATCAACTCTACAGCCTTCACGCCGGCCTTGGTCTCGTCGGCTTCCTGTACCAACTCAAACTTATTGACGTCGATATTCTCCTCGGCGCAAACCTTCTTGATGGTTTCGATGTCGCCCACCAAAATACCGTCAACAATGCCTTTGTCGATAGCCATGCTGACTGCTCCAATAGTATGAGAATCGTTGGCATAAGCTGCCACCAGTCTTTTTTTACCTTTGCTTTGTACAAGCTCTAACAGTTGTTCTAATTTTGTAACCATTTTGTTTATTCTTTTATAAAGTTTTACGGTTGTATAATGACATTAAAAAACGCGTGCAAAATTACTATTTTTTTCCGACACATGCAATTATAGACTTCCTGTTCCTCTTGCCTCATGCTGCCATCGGCATGTTTATCAGTTATATAGCGCTCCATGCACTTCCATTCCGCCCATGCATTCAACAACCCGAAGACAAAAACACCTCAAAATCAACACACAATACTCACGCACAGTTTCATTCCGCAAACAATGCGTTGGATTGCTTCTCCCATCGAGGGCTGCCTCCTCCCCTTCCGGTCACAGCGGACAGCCATCACACAAGTACCGACAAGTATCAAGCAAAATATTTCTTTTAGTACTTGCAACAAAACGAAAATTGCAGTGTCTTTATAACATCTGATGGATTTTACAAAATAACAACATTACGAACCATCTCACACAAAAACAGACAACACACCGTATCGCAGGCGGGAATCATGGAACCCATCCCGCCGCGCATGCGGATTTCAACCAACTCACAGGGTTCCGCAACAAAACAAAACACATGAAAAAACAGTTACTCATTCTTTGTCTTGCCACCTTTGCCGCAGTCGGCAACGCACAAATTACCCAAGGCACCATCGGCAACGGCACCTTTGTCGATTACAGCGGCATGTCGAACCAAGCCTACGGCATTGACTTCAACAATGACGGCAACCTCGAATTCCGCATCCGCGACTTCGCATCCGACGTCAACTACGGCAACTGCATGCTCGACTACGTTTATTCCGAAAACGGCAACAACATCGTGGCCGACACCGAAATATGGGATTATATGGGCACCCTCCAGCAGGGGACAGTCATCGGACCCGGAAGTAACTTCGCAGGCTACGGCGACGCCTATTTCAACACCTACGAACAAATCCCCGAATCGTTCTATGTAGGATTCCGCATCGCCCTTGGCAACAACATACACTACGGCTGGGCACTTGTGAACTTCAGCAACAACAATGCCACCTGGGTTAAATGCTACTACAACGCCACTCCCAACGCACCCATCAAGGGTGTTCTTCAGGGAAACAAACTGGTGCTGGTATGTGCCAACAGCTTCACCAAGGAGATCATTAACAAACCGGAGATCCTGGAACTGGTCTCCCGGAAAGCTTCTGCAAAGCTGGG
>CALEPD010000275.1 GCA_937910265.1 uncultured Bacteroidales bacterium | reverse complement strand
TAATTTCAACAGGCATAAAGGCCCATTATTAATCAGTATATATTATACTCCCACTGTGAAAAAAGTCAAGCAAAAATGGTCTTTTTTACAGAACTTCTCATTGGTTATACTGATTTCGTTATTTTCTTGTTAACTAAGCATATATGTACTATATCCTTTCCTTTTCGCATAGGAATCGGAGATATCCAAATAATCTGCAAATGTACATAAAAAATTTGAATTATATGTTGTTATGCAACGTTTTTCCTGACCTTTATTTTGGAGGCATTTTAGCAGGCGTTATTGCTCGCTGTCATCTACATCTCCGCAAACAGCGGCGAAGGCACAATATTTACAATCGTTCGGGCTGGCTTTAAACGAAATGTCGGGATTCAAAATATCAGACAGTAGCTCTGTTAAATATTTCTCGAATACGGTGAGTTTTTGTTCGGTAATTGCTTCCTCCCCGTTCCATTGGGCAATGGCGAGGTCGCCGCCCAATGTCTTTAGAGGGTAGATTCCGGCCACTAATGGACGCGAATCATTGTTGCTTTTGCTGTACATCCATGCATATAGCATGACTTGAAACCATTTGTCGGGTATGGCCCGTTCGTCGATGCTGTTGTCGGTTACCGACAATTCTTTCGAAACCTCCACGGATCCGGTTTTGTAATCTGCTATTCTGACTTGTCCGTTGCAGTAGTCTATCCGGTCAGCAATACCGTATAAACGCACTTTTGTCCCGTCAAGGTTGATCTCGTGCGATAGCTCTTGTTCACAGGCGAGTATCTCTGTTGGTTGTGAGGCGATTCGCTCTTTTTCCTGTTCAAGAAAACGAACAATCTGGGTTTGAGCGGCCTTAAGAAACAAATGGTTCTTCCCTTGGCGGTTACGGTTTTTCCCTACCTTGTCGTCAAAAACTTTTTCGATGAGCAAGGGAACCCGCTGTATCTGTTTGTCAATGAATGCGGTTGTGAGTGTGTTGTTGATGCTTTCCTTGAATATGATTTCCAATACAGTATGTATGAGGGTGCCCATTTCGTTCGACTGTAATGTCTCCTCATTTTGCTCTTCTTCTTGTATGTGAAGTACCTTTTCGTAATAATATTTCAATGGGCACGACCGATAGCAGTTAAGTGCTGATGCAGAAAATCCCTTTCTGGCAATTTCGCCTATGCGTCTCAGTATGAACTCGTTTTTTTCTATGGGTTTCTGCTCGGCTACTGGAGGTGTGGCCATTCCGAGCGTGACGGCTTCTTTGTGGATGTGGATGTTTGGGTAGTTGAGCTCTTCGCATATCTGTTTGATGAAGCGGCTGGGCTCTCCTTTCCCTGATCCTTCGAAATCGGCATTGTATATCAGATACACTTCGTTTGCCCGCTGTATCATGCGGTAAAAGCGATAGGCGGCTACCGCATCTTTTTCGTGATGGGTGGGTATCTGGAACATTTTTTTGATACTGTAGGGTATCAGCGTGTTGTGGCTGCGTCCTGCTGGCATGATTTTCTCGTTGGCTGAGAGAATGATGACGCGTTCGAAATCAATGTTCCGGGCTTCGAGTATTCCCAGAAGTTGCAATCCTTCCAAAGCCTCCCCGATAAAAGCCATCGAATGTCGTTTGGCTATGCGGTGGAATATCTTGTGCAGCGTACTGAGCGATTTTATATGGGGGTATCGTTCAGTGATGTTTGCTATATGCTTGACTATCTCCTCTAAGTGGGCCAAGGCTTGTGTCTCTTTTTCATCATTGGCAAGCACGTTTCTCTCTTCGATGAATTGCATCAATTGTCCAATTCCCTCCACAAACTCCGTTGGCGACGGGGCCACCTTGTCAAAAGCAAACGCAACCGGCGACAGATCCAGGCCGCTTTCTGCCGCCATGTTCATTATCTCTTCTGCCGTCATGTAGATGATTTTGTTGTTTTGTATCCGTTGTCTGAAGTCTTCGTGTACGGCTCTGTTTCCAAGTGAGTTGTATAGTATGTTGCCCGAAACGAATTGTAGCACCTCTTGGTAATGGTATTTCCCTTTGTTTAGATGAGTGTGAAGGTCGAAGTATTTGGAAATAAGTGAGTAAAGGTTGCTTTCAATGAATGGGATTCCCATTGTGACATTCAATTGTCCCACATTTTTGGGGATGGAATTGAGTACAGGTACAACTAATGTTTCATCGGCAAGTATTAATGCAGTGTTTTCAAGTTCTTTAGGGTCCTTGTTGAAACTTTCAAGTAGGTTGCCGGCATATTTCGCTTGAATGACATTCTCTGGACATGAAACAATGTGGATGTGTTTCTCTTTTTCGCGGAAATTGGAGTCGAATTCCTCGATTAGATTGTGGTATTTTTTATGGTATTTCCGCAGGAAATTACCGGCTTCTTGTTTCTGTTCCGTGTCATCTGTGTAGTAGTGGCGGTCGCCATCCGAAATAAAATGCCCGATGCCTCGCTTCAAATATGCTTCTATAATGATTTCCTCGCAGCGCGAAAGCGATTGGAATCCGACAAAATAGGTGGTCTGTCCGCTCTGCGATTCTATCAGATTTTCGATGTTTTCTGCCACTTCGCGGTAGGCCATGCCACTGTAGGCTTGTCGTGTTTTTTTCAGATTCTCCCGTAAACGTTGGTAGTAGCTGTGCATCGATTCAAAAAACTGAAGGTAGTCTTTTTGTATCTGGGTCATGGGCTCGCCAGTGACATTCCATTGCTCGATTGCTTTTGCGTCTTTTAAATTGTTGAATATCTTCTCCGCATCGATGGCGTAGAGGTCGATTTCGGAGAAGTCGGATAAAATCATTTCTGCGGTGGGCATGAATTCGTCAAATTGCTCGTCTTTTCTCACGCCGAGTTCTTGATGGATGGTATAAAGCTCGAACAGCAGGAATTCATTGGGAATGATTTTGAGGTTGCTCAAGTTGCTGATTAGGTCGTCGACGATGATTATCTGTGGCAAGAAAAAACTGTCGCCATACAATTTGGCAAGTTCGTTTTTGAGAAATCGTATGGGTCGACGGTTGTTAAGTATGATGGTGACTTGCTCGAGGTTCTCCGAATGATTTCTGCTACAGTGTGTAAGAAGCTTTGCATACGTCGAGTTGCTTTTGAAGGTGTGTTGGTTTAATGGTTTTCTATATTTTTTTTCTTGTGGTATATTTGCCATTTTCCTGAGCTGAAAGAGGATGAATGGGTGTACGGTTGGCTGATAAACAGGTAGATGCTGTCAGAAAGAAAACGGACAGTAAAAGTCTGTATTGTCAATACAACAAGAATGGCAATCACATTGAATCCGTCTGACACGCTTTAAGCAACGTGGTTGCACGCGATAGCGTGTCGGGCTTGCCCACGTCAAGCCAATCAGATGGACAGTGTTGGTATTTGCCGATACGGTATCTTTGTGCCATATTCAGATATTCTGGAATGATGGGGTAGGGCTTGCTCGCAGGGGGGAGTAATGACAGCAGCTTTGGATTGATGATTGATATTCCGCTGAAAGCAAGTGGAATATATTCTGATACAGGCTCTGACACCCAGCGATATTCATTGCAGCTGCGGTTGTTCCATCCGACAAGTTGTCCTTCCGCATCCCACAGCAAATATCGGGAAGTCTCCCTCTGGCTGACGGCCAGTGTCGCGAGGTTGTCTTCCTGCAAATGCCTCTGAACCATCTCTTCGAGGTCGATGCGCGAAACAATGTCCACATTGTGGATGATTATGGGTTCCTCTCCAGTGAATAAAGTTGCGGCCTGCTGTAGCCC
>CALEPD010000274.1 GCA_937910265.1 uncultured Bacteroidales bacterium | reverse complement strand
TGCTCATCTGTCATGCACGTATTGAGCGGCAGCGACACCTCGTTGCGGTAGTGGTTATACGCATATGGATAGTCCGCAATGTCGAACCCGAGTTTCTTGTATTTTGCCATAGGTTTCGTAATTATGTTCAATATAACAACGAATAGGCATGTATATTTATATTATTATCAGTGATTTAAATTTTAGATGTTGCCGTAAGGATTTTACCCGCCATAACACGAGCCTATTCCGACGCTGAAGTACAACAAAAGGAGGATGCAATTGCATCCTCCTTTTGTTGTATTCTCACATTCTGGATTCTTGGTGTTGGCTACATCTGTTCTGCAACAGCGAGATATTTGTCAACTTCGCTGAATTCGGTCGATTCGGGATATTGAGCCTTGATGCTTTCGAAGCATTCGATGGCATTCTCTTTGTTCTTGAGCTGGAGATGAACCATACCAGCTTTGAACAAGGCATAGGGAGCGGTGATATAGTTGGTGTTGTCCATCGAGACTGCTTTCTCGTAGAGTTTGATGGCGGCTTCCTTGTTGCCGAGTTCCAACTCAGCGTCACCGTTCAGGATGACAGCCTGTATTTTGGTGAAGGTGTCTTTGCCCTTGTATGATTTCAGATAGTCGATGGCGTTGCTGAAATTGCTCAACTGCATTTCACAAATTGCTGCATAGTACTTTGCCAAGTTGCCGGCTTTGGTGCATCCGTATTGGTCGATGATGTCAACAAAACCAAGCATCTCGTCGTTTCCGTTAAGGGCGGTCTGGTAGTCGTTGGCGGCAAGGGTGTTTTCGGCTGCGAACATCGATTCGGCTGCAGTCACCTCACGAGGCTCGAAATACCATTTGCGTAAGCCGAAAAATGCCAAAACAACAATAACAATAGCACTGGCAATGATGATGATTTTCTTCTGATTCTTCTCGATAAAATTCTCAGATTTAGCGATAACGTCGCCAATTTCAAGGTTTTTCTCTTCGTTATTCTCTTTCATGCTTATGATATTTATTCTTTATTTTGAGTTTGCAAAAGTAATTATTTTTTTTTGTCTATAGAAAATTATTTTCAACATATTTGGAGCCTTGTTTTTTTGTCTGTATTTTTGGGTTTATCTTCAATATTGAAAAATAGTCAGTTATGTGTGCGCAGGATAAATAATTGTTAAATTATTTGGTTAAAAAAGTGTTTATTATATTTTTTTTGATTACCTTTGCAAAAAATAAATACTTTAACTACATAAACATCCCTTTGTACTATGGATACAAATGCGAAATTTTTGGGACTGGATGTTAAGAGCCCGATTATTGCCGGCAGTTGCGGATTGACTGCATCCGTAGAGAATCTCGTTCAACTTGAAAAGTATGGCGCCGGTGCTATTGTCTTGAAATCTGTTTTTGAAGAGGAAATAATGTATGACATCAAACGTCATACTCATAATTTAGCCCAGGTCGACCTTTATGGCGACAGCTATGAATATATTGCCAATCATGTTGCGGATGACTCTCTCGAGCGTCATTTCGACCGAATCCGCCAGGCAAAAAAACAACTCACCATCCCCATTGTGGGCAGCATCAACTGTTTCACCCACGAAAACTGGATCACTTATGCCAAATTCTTCCAGGAGGCCGGATGCGACGCCATTGAATTGAACATGTCGATTCTTCCTTCCGAAACAAGCCTTGGCGTCGACGACGTCGACCGTACCTACAGCAATGTGATCCAAACCCTGAAACGCGTCGTTCAGATGCCCATATCCGTAAAGGTGACTCCTTATTTCACCGATATGGCTAAATTCATGCAGCAACTGTCGTGGATGGGGGTGCAGGGTATCTCCATGTTCAACAAGATGCCCATGGTGGATATTCGCGATGATGGCACCCTCGTCTTTCAGGAAATGTTCCCAAATGCGTTGGAATATTTCTACAAAGGAGTTTCGGGATAC
>CALEPD010000273.1 GCA_937910265.1 uncultured Bacteroidales bacterium | reverse complement strand
ATAACGAGATTTATATGTATTTATTTCATTATCAGCAATTTAAATTTTAGAGGTTACCATAAACAAGTGACCATCGACAATATCATGAAATCATTTTGGAAGCCATCCATAGAATTTGAAGAAACCGGTTACGCGTGAGCAAATAAAAGACATGAGGATGTTTTTGGCATCCTCATGTACAACAGTTCAATATTCAGTGCTATTTTCGCAACCAATTGCGGGGATTTTGCGATGTGGTACCTTTCCAAAGCTGGAAACTGAACTCACCTTCGCCACCCGCGCCAGAGGCGACTTTACCGATTGTTTGCTTGGTGCTTACTTTGGAACCCTCCTTCACCAATACAGTGGAAAGATTGGCATATACTGTCATGTACTCGCCATGTCGGACGATAATACCTTTGGTATCGTTGGGACAGGTAAAAACACGGGAGACTACTCCATCGAAAATGGCAAATACCGAAGTTGCGGGGGTGGTAAGGAAGTCGATACCATTGTTCATGTTCTCTCCGCCAGAAGCATGCCTGTAACGGCCATATTCGCGTGCTATGCGACGGTAATATACCGGCCATGAGAATTTACCCTTGTTGTCCTCGAAACTGACGGAAAGGGTGTAATCGACATTAGACCTTGATCCGGAACCGCCCTTTGCCACCTCCTCGTTGATGATTTTTTGGATTTGCTGTTGCAACTTTTTCCTCTGTTGTTCTTTCTTCGAGATTTGTGCTATAAGATTCTTTTCCTGCTGGCGTGAGGCATTTACCGACCTTTTCGTTTGAGACTGCTCCTTTCTCAATTGGGAACGATGTCGTTCCTCTTGGGCCAACAAGTTGTTTTTTTCCATTTTGGTGGTCTGCAGCTTGAGGTTTTCCTGCTGCAAAACCTCCTCTTGTTTCTGGATGAGAGAGGCCTGATAACGGCGATAACGTGAATATTCCTTGAAATATTTCAACCGCAGCAAGCTGTGATTGTAGTTTGTGTTGTCGAAAACCAAGGCAGCCTCGTTTAGGTTTTGCTTTTCCTTGTAGAGGACCCTGATGACCTTGGCATACTCGTTTTTCATACTATCGATGCGTTGGGTCATGATATTGATGGAATCCTGTTTGACATTGATTTGGTCGTCAAGGATACTCACCTGCTTGTTGATGTTATTGATGAGTTTGGTGCGCTGATTTATTTTTTTGTTCAACGCATTTAATTGCTTGGTATTGGTGTTGGTGTTGCGCTTGGCCTTGGCCAATTCGTTATTTAACTTTTTAATTTCCAATTCCAGCTTCGCTTTTTCCTTCTCGAGTTGTGATTTACTTTGGGCAGAAGCATCGACAGTGACGGAATAGAGCATGAAAAACGCCAAGAGACGCACGGTACAACTTACAAATTTACAGCGCATAAACATCATAATAATAATCATTAGCAACAAACAAATTTACAACAAAAGGCCGAAGAGCGGGAGCACTCTTCGGCCTTTTTATTCATACAAAAATGTTAATAAAAGTGGGTGACTGCTGATTCTACATGAGTGGCATCGGTGTTGTTATTGCGACGCATCTGCCGAAAGGCCCCAAACCGACACCTTCCAAGCAACAAACAGCGAGAGACACGTAGCGACCAGATAGACCCACAAGCACCCGGACACTTTTACTACCAGTTCAGAATCTTTTTGAAATCGTACATCTCAGGATTACTGATATACTTCTTGGCAGCCTCGTAATCGGCAGGAGTAAGATAATCCATGATGTCGTTAACATATGACATTACTTTGTTGCTCGTGATATCGACCAAACGCGGTGGGATTTTACCGGTTTTGGGATCCTGAATATCCTTGAGGTACAACGGAGAAACATTGCCAAGGTTGTCGACATAGACCATGCAGCCGGTGCAACCGTCGTTGAAAAGCTTGTGGACACCCATACCCATTTGAGAGCAATAGGTGAGGTCGAATACGATTGGGGTATGGCATCGAACAAGCAGTTTCGACGGGGCGACTCTTGACTTTAAGTCCCAACTCTTTCACCCTACGCTCAAGCAAATCGTTGAATATGTTTGCCTTGCTAACTTTACCCAATTCTGGGTGTCCGTGGTCGTCGTAGGAGAAATTGATGCCGGATTTTTTAATTTCCTCGTCACTCAAGCTGTGGAACACACCTTCGGAAATCATGGCCGCACCATAGTTGATCCCCATAAGTTTACGCTTGACGATGCAGGAGATAACCATGTTGATGATTTTCTCGATGGTGATTTCGGTTTTATTGAAAAATTCGGGGATGACAACCATTGGATAGTGGCATGCGCCGGCAATGCCCAAAGCCAAGTGGCCTGCAGAGCGACCCATGGCACTTACGAGGAACCAGTTTTCGCTGGTACGGGCATCTTCCATGACTGCGGTGCCGATGACACAGCCTTGAGCCTTAGCGCTATTGTAGCCGAAGGTAGGGCTGCAGTTGGGCAATGGCAAATCGTTGTCGATGGTTTTAGGAACGTGGATATTGGCAATGGGGTATTGATGCGCGGCCAGGAAATTGGCGATGCGATTGGCCGTGGAAGCAGTATCGTCGCCACCTACGGTTACGAGCAACTTGACATCGTTATCACGGAAAAAATCGACATTGAATCGTTTCTCAAAATCCTCGTCAGTAGGCTTAAATCGGCTCATCTTAAGGAGGGAACCACCCTTGTTGAAGATTTCGTCGGCCAAGAGGAAGTCGATTTCAGTCATGCGCGGTTGCTGGGTGAACAACGCGCTGTATCCGCCATGGAGACCAATTACGCGGAAGCCGTCGCGCAAGAAGGTTTTGGCAACCGATGCCACCACAGTATTCATTCCCGGAGCAGGACCGCCACCGGTAAGTATTGCTATTGATTTCATAAACAAATTTTTATTTTTTACACTTTTAGTTTTTTGCAAAAATACTCAAAAAAAACCAATCGGACAAAAATTCGTACCGCAATGCCAACCGCAGCCTAAAATCACCTCAGTGCGAAACCAAGAATAGCATGTTGAAAAACAATAATAAGAAGTAGCGTCGGACATTGTTTTTTTTCGTACTTTTGCAAAAGTAAACTAATGTTATGAAATCACTGATATTTGCCACCAACAACAGTCACAAACTATTCGAGGTTAGGAAATTACTCGAAGGACAAGTGGAAATCAAAAGCCTGAACGAAGTCGGGCTATCGGGAGACATTCCGGAAACAGCCGACACACTACAGGGCAACGCGCTACAAAAAGCGCAATGGGTATGGGAACGAACCGGAATGGACTGCTTTGCCGACGACACCGGACTGGAAGTTGAGGCACTGGACGGTGCACCTGGAGTGTACAGTGCCCGCTATGCAGGAGAGAACTGCACGTTTGACGACAATGTAAACAAGTTGCTGCAAGCCCTTGACGGAGAGACCAACCGCAATGCCTGCTTCAGAACTGTAATATGCCTGGTCGAAGGAGGAATAGAGACCTATTTCGAAGGGCAGGTGGACGGCGAAATATTGACCGAACGAGCAGGTACCGAAGGATTTGGATATGACCCCATCTTCAAACCAGCGCGTTTCGCGCTTAGTTTTTCAGAGATGCCCATAGAGGTGAAAAACGAAATCAGCCACAGGGGGCTGGCAATAAAGAAACTAACCGACTACCTGAAAGGATGCATCTAAGCAACCGACAGCAGAATTTGTAGAAGGTGCCACACAAGCCAGTCACCCCAAAGTGCCAACATTGAAATTGCGCACCAAACATTTGTAAAACAAAAAAGACCCAGCAGATGAAACGTGTTTTTCCTTTAGAAATCATACAAGGCATGTCCGAAATGGATTCGTATGTGCTGATGCTTTCCGAGCCCGAAAGCGGGACCAATGTACCCATTCTTATCGGCGACCATGAGGCGGAAATAATCATCATGACCGTGGAGCAAGTGAAGAGCAAACGCCCCATGACCCACGAATTACTGCTCAACATACTTGAGACATACAGCATAAATCTGAAACACGTGGTCATCAACAAATTTGAAGAGGGAATTTTCTATTCCACGCTGTTGCTGTTCGACGGATTCAACGAAAAGCGCATTGACAGCCGCACCAGCGACGCTGTAGCCCTGGCGTTGACCATAGGATGCCCCATCTACATAGAGGATGCGGTGCTGCGGGACACTGGCGTACAGCCGAACTCCATGATACAGAATTTGCCACAAAACAAACGCGACACTACCGAAAGCCTGGAGGAACTGGAGTCGATGCTTCAGCACTGCATTGACAACGAAGAGTATGAAATGGCAGAAGAGTTGATGCAGAAAATCGAAAAGATTAAGGAGGGAAGATTATAATTACGACACAATAACAAGACAAGCACAATGTACACAAAAATAGAAAAGACCGCAAAGTTCATAGGCAACATCATTGTCGACACTCCCGACGTGGCCATTGTTTTGGGAAGTGGATTAGGCAAATTGGCCGACAATATAGAAAATCCCATAACGATTCCTTACAGCCAGATACCCCATTTCAAACAGTCGACTGCCATCGGACACAAGGGAAATCTCATATACGGAACGCTGGGAACAAAGAAAGTGCTGGCCATGCAGGGACGGTTCCATTACTACGAAGGCTACACAATGCAGGAGGTGACTTTCCCGATACGTGTGTTTGCACAACTCGGAATCAAAACACTGTTTGTGAGCAATGCCGCAGGAGGCATCAATGCAAAGCTGAAGGTTGGCGACCTGATGGTAATCACCGACCATATCAACTTTATGCCCAATCCGCTGATAGGCCCCAACATTGAACAGATGGGAGTACGATTCCCCGACATGACCAACGTTTACAGCAAACGCATCAGAGGAATCGCCCATTCGGAAGCACAAAAGGAGGGACTCGCACTGGCAGAAGGCGTATATGTGGCAGAGACTGGGCCTTGCTACGAAACCCCGGCCGAATACAGAATGTATGGCATGCTTGGCGGAGACGCTGTAGGAATGTCGACGGTGCCGGAGGTAATAGTTGCCAGACACTCAGGAATGGAGATATTCGGAATGAGCGTCATCACCAATCAGGCCAACGACCTGAACGACAACACAGAGAACGATGGCCAAGATGTTATTGTACAAGCCGACCGTGCTGCTGACAAACTTTCGAAACTGTTCAGAAACATAATCCAGCAATTATAAGATGCAGCGATTCAAAACCTGCGTACTCCCTGCAGCAATAGTGCTGGGACTGATACTCCACAAGTATTGCGCCCTGTTCAGCTTTCTTGTCCCGTACATCATATTCTGCATACTTTTACTGACCTTTTGTGCTGTCGATCTGACCAAACTCAGATTCCGCCCGTTGTACACATGGATTATCTTATTTCAGACCGTTGTAAGCATAGGCGGATATATGGCAATGAGAGCCATGGGCATTGACCCCATTATAGCCGAGGGCGTGCTTATAGGAGTGCTCTGCCCCGTGGCATCTTCGGTGGCGGTAATAAGCTGCATGCTTGGCGCCGACAGAGAGACAGTAACAACTTTCACCATAATCGGAAATTTGTTTGTTGCCATTGTAGCGCCTGCGGTGTTCACGGCCATTGGTGTCCATCCCGAATACACCATTCTGATATCGTTCGGAAAAATACTCGGACGCATAGCACCCACATTGGCCTTGCCATTCTTCATTGCGCTGATACTGCAGAAATGGTCACCCGGTATAAAGGATTATATCGGGAAACGCAGCAGCATAGGGTTCTACCTATGGTGTTTTGCCCTGCTGTTCACCTTAGGACAGACCATCGACTTCATCTATCTGCATGGGGAAGGGAACTGGTCTTCGATAATTTGGCTTGCCTCGCTTTCACTTATATTCTGCATCATACAATTCGGATTAGGGAAGTGGATCGGCCACAAATATGGAGACACCATCAGCGGGGGGCAATTGCTGGGACAAAAAAACACTGCAATGGGGATATGGATGGCCAATCACTTCCTTCACCCCCTTTCGGCCGTATTCTTGGCGTTCTACAGCATTTTCCAAAACCTATTCAACACAATACAACTATATTTATTTGAACAGAAATACAAATCATGATTAAGGCTGCATTCTTCGATATCGACGGCACTTTGCTAAGTTTCAAGACCCACTGTGTATCGGAAGGGACCATCCGGGCATTTGAGACATTGCACAAGAAGGGTATCCGGACATTCATAGCCTCGGGAAGGCCCTTGATGCTCTTTCCGGAATTTCCCGTTACATTCGACGGATATGTCACCATGAATGGCGGTTATGTCATTGTTGGCGACAAAGTACTGATACGCCAGCCCATACCACAAGACGAGACCGACAGATGGTTGCGATATGCCATAGAAAACAACATATGCAGCATGTGCTTTTCAGAGCATGAAATGGGCACCGGCAATGTGAATGAAACAGGACTGAAGATACGCGAACAGCTGGAATTCCCGCTACCCCCCATCTCGCCCATCGAGTCGATGATAGGCAAAGAGGTTTTCCAAATAATAGGTGTAATGCCCGCATCGTGCGACGAGCAGGTGCAGGCCATGCTTCCGAACTGCAGCCTCCCCAGGTGGCATCCCGAATTCACCGACATAGTAAACAAAGCCAACAACAAGGCCGTAGGAATTGACGCCATTTGCAGACATATCGGAATAAAACCCGAGGAGACCATTGCATTCGGAGACGGCGGCAACGATATAGAGATGCTGGAATTCTGCGGAATCGGCGTAGCCATGGGCAACGCATCGGACACAGTGAAAGGTCATGCCGACCATGTGACCAGCACTGTTGACGAGGAAGGCATCGAGCAAGCCATCATAAAATTCATAGGACAATAAACCACATAAAAACAAAAGGATATGATAAACTATACATCGGCAGAAGAGGCTGTAAAACTGATACAAGAAATTAATAAGGGTTTACATTTGCTGGAGTGGTTTGATAGTTTTTCAATTCCTGAAGATT
>CALEPD010000272.1 GCA_937910265.1 uncultured Bacteroidales bacterium | reverse complement strand
ACAAAATTAGAATTTATTATGATGAAGAGAATAAAGTCTTTAATTGTGTGGCCTGGAGATAAATGAAACACAAACCGCAAGCTCCCGTTAGTACTGTTTGCACAAAACCGTTAAATCGTATGTATTTCATCTGACGAAGCCCCGCACAAGTTTGGTGCGCCGTTGTGTCGGGGCGTAAAAATGAGGGTGCTGAAGCAGGAAGAGTGTGATTGTTTTTTGAAGCTCACAACTCACTCTTCCCTGCCATCCGGCACATAGGTTCAAAACATCAATAAAATGTCCGCAACCAATCCTTACAACGCCAATAAGTCGTTTATATTGCTTATGGGTTCGTTCTGAAGGAGTGCGGATTTTATCTCAACAATTAAATATTTTTTATATGAAACGAATCATTTTCACCCTAACGGGTATCACAATACTTACTGTATCAATGCTGCTTTACAGCTGCAACAAAGAGGAATCCGACACAATAACAACAACCATTGAAAACGAAAATATTGACAACAAAGAACATGTAATGGGGCCTTCAGTGACAGAAATGTTGCCTCATTTTTTATGGAAATATCATTCTAATACCCCTGCAATTCATTGTAGTTCAGTGCGTAGTAGTACTTTTTGCGGATACAACATTGATGATGTTCTTTCTGCAGAAGAAGTCTGCTGGTTGATGCGATACGAAAACGATCCTTACAATTGGCTGTATTGTTATTTCCCGACAGATTATCTGTCTAAAAACAAGGTTACCGAAATGATTGACAGTGCTAGAAATGGCGCACTCACCATTCACGCCGACTGTCAGATTCTATCAGACGAGTTGGTTGAATTTGCGGGTGTGGATATAATTCCGGCAGGCAGATATCTCGCCTATATGACCACTTTTAACGGCGACAGCACAGTTTGTGTCGATTTCAGAACTATTGTAGAATGAGTGGCGTAGGAAAGTCGCTTCCCCTCCTAATTTGTCAATAACACTATTTGCAATAACATTAAACACCCTATAACATTAAACACTATGAAAAAAATACTATACATTTTGACAATCACGTTGCTGCTGGGTGCAAGCCATCAGGCCAGTGGACAACAGGTTTATGTTTATTTCGAGTATGATGGCATAGTTTACGGCATTACATCCGAGAGTGATCGGACTGTAGAGGTACTGCCGTATTATTATCTGCTCAACAGCATGTACAGCGGTTCGATAACCATACCGCAGACCGTTGAGCACGAGGGTACGGTATATACCGTGACGGCATTGGGCGATTATGCGTTCGAATCCAACACCAATGTCACCTCACTGAATCTGCCGGCGACAATCAGGAGCATCGGGGCAAACTGTTTCTACAACTGCCGATTCACCACACTCCAGCTGCCCGATTCGCTGAGGAGCATCGGAGACCAAGCCTTCATTTACTCAAGCGTCACCTCGCTTCACCTGCCGGCGCACTTCGAGGAGTACAGCGGAACCTCTTTTTGGGCAACCAGGCTGACAGGTATCACGGTGGAAGAATCCAACCCCCACTACCGCTCCATCGACGGATGGCTCTTCAGCAAGGACAGCCTCACGCTCTGCATTGTGCCCAGCGGGGTAACGGGAACCATCAATGTGCCGTCGTTTGTGCGCCACATCGGGTCGCATGCCTTCGGATTCAACAGCAGCGCCACATCGGTGTCACTGCCCGATGGGTTGGTCTCCATCGGCGACTTCGCGTTCAACATCTGCCACTCCATCAACAATGTCGTCATCCCATCCAGTGTGACCAGCATCGGCCTCTGTCCATTCTCCGACTGCCCGCATCTCACCAACCTGAGCATCGCCCCGGGGAACACCCATTACGTGCTGGACGGACTGATGCTCTACAGTAGCGACTACGACACGCTGGTCTCATGCCACAAGTCGGGTGCCACGGTCACCCTCAACCCCAACCTGAAGGTTCTCGGCGGATTCGAGAACAACACCTGGGTGCGCAACATCGACATCCCCGACGGAGTGACCGACATCAGCGACAACTGCTTCAACGGGTGTTTGCTCTCCTCAATCGCATTGCCCGCTCACATGAACTCGATAGGAAATCTGGCCTTCGGCTCCAACTACTACCTCTCCAACGTCACCATGCCGCAAACCCTGCTCTCGATGGGCGAGGGGGCATTTGAAGTGTGCATAACCCTCAATAATATAGTTATTCCCGACTCGCTACGCGTAATCCCAAAGGAGGCCTTCGCCTCTTGCCTGCAGCTCAACAACATTGTATGGGGCAATGCCGTCGAGGAAATCGGCTATGCGGCATTCTGGGCCATGGCCGCGGTAACCCTTGACCTGCCTCCCACACTGAGGAAAATTGACGACTATGCCTTCGCGGCATGCGCAAACAACCTGCGTGTGGTGCTCGTCAACAGCCAACTCGACACCATAGGAGAAGGAGCGTTCGATGGCGCAAACCTCGACTATATCAGATTCATCACGCCTGTCCCGCCTGCCGTCACAGGCTTTGGGCCGCTCAACCAAGTCTCCAGCATCGACAGCATCGTCATACCCTGCGGCAGCCTCGACGCATGGCTGGCGGATAGCTATTGGGGGCAGTTCGCCGACCTTTACGTCGAGAACTGCAACGCAATCGACCAAGCCGCCGACAACCACGTGGCAGTGTTCCCCAACCCCGCAGCCGACCGCCTGACCATACAGGCCGGCAACGGATGCCACGGTGTCGAGCTGGTGAACATGGCTGGGCAGACCGTAGTCAGCAGCCAGACCCGCGATGGAAGGGCAGTCATCGATGTCAGCGGCCTCAGCCGCGGCTCATACATCGTGCGGATACTCACACCCGACGGCCCGGCCGTACAGAAGGTGATACTGCAGTAGCTTCAGCATTGCCGCACGCCATGCCACAGGCCGCATGGCACCGGTGTGCCGGAACATGAAAATAAAGAGAGGGTGCCGGTGTCTATTTGAAAGCAGAATGCAGGTGCCAAGCGGCTAAACCCAGCTCTCCCCCTAACCCGGAAAATTTAGAGGTTACCTTTAAATAGAAAATAGAAATTATTTAGTATATTTGCATATTGAAATCAGGTGCGAAACGGCTAAACTGGGCTCTCCGTCGAACGCCTACGAACAAAAAGTTGAATTTTTAAGGTCTACCATACATCAAATGCAAAAACAATTTTTTCTTCTCCTGTTTGTGCTATGTTTCTTTTCGTTGCTTACTGCACAAGAAAACGATGCCGATTTTTCTAAAACACAATCCCCATACTTTGTGGTTATTAGTGATAAGCCAGAGAACGACGAACTACCACTCAAGGAAACATCAGTCGATGCCAGTATTGTGGGTTCCATCGCTGATGTTACTGTCACACAGATATATGTCAACACTGGCAAAAATCCCATTGAGGCAATCTATACCTTCCCTTTGTCTACCAAAGCTGCCGTCTATGATATGCATATGACTATCGGTAGTCGTCTGATACGGGCTGAAATACAGGATAAGAAAAAGGCTCGTGACGAGTACGAAAAAGCCAAATCCGAAGGTAAGCGTGCTTCTCTTTTGGAGCAGAGCCGACCGAATGTATTTACCATGAATGTCACGAACATAATGGTTGGTGATACTATCGAGGTCCAGTTGAAATACACCGAACTTCTCGTCCCCGAGAAAGGTAAATATTCCTTTGTATATCCAACAGTTGTAGGCCCGCGCTACGCCCGTCCTGTTTCCAATCAGTCTGGACCTGACGATGGTTTTCTGGAAACTCCTTACACCAAATCCGGGCAACTTCCCGCTTACAAATTTGGCTATCGTCTCACCATCAACTCAGCCATTCCTATCCAATCTGTCGCCTCCTCTTCTCACAAAATCATCGTCAGCTACCCACTCGCCACCCAATCCAGTATAACATTACACCCATCCGAAACTGCTGCTGGCAACCGTGATATCATTATAGATTACTCCCTGATGGGCAATGATATACAATCGGGCATTATGCTTTATGAAGGAATCGATGAAAACTATTTCCTTATGATGGTCCAGCCTCCTCTCAGTGTCCCCATCGATAAGATTCCTCCACGTGAATACATTTTCGTTGTAGATGTTTCCGGCTCCATGTACGGGTTCCCCCTCGACATCACCAAAGCGCTGATGCGTAACCTGATACTCAATCTCAACCCCACCGACCATTTCAATCTCCTGCTCTTCTCGGGCGTCACCCATCTCCTGTCTCCTCAGTCGCTTCCCGCCACTCGCGACAAC
>CALEPD010000271.1 GCA_937910265.1 uncultured Bacteroidales bacterium | reverse complement strand
TCAATTATCCGCGAGGCAATGCGCTGTCATAATGCAGAGATGAAAAGGAAGGTTTGACGATGCGATTTTCACTAGGAAATCTTAGTCTTGTCAACTTGGGTTGCTTCGTGTCTGTCTGAAGTTCGGTGTGGGTGTTTTCTCTGGATTTTGTGTAATTGTTTGTAAATGAGTGCGTGTATTGTTTGTGTGATGGGTCTTTGCAATTTTTTTTATAAAAAATAATTCTTTTGTATAATAATATTGTAAATATTCCGTTTTTGTAATGAAAACAAATTTAAAATAGATACATATATGAAAACTTTGACTTTGGCACTTTTGGTGTCTCTATCAACTCTCAAGCTCAGCGCTTGTAGCGATGGTGAAAAGAAAGCAATAGAATACTCATTGTTGCCTGCCACGGCCCAAACGTTTATCAGCACCCATTTCTCCGACAAGCAGGTGTCGGTGGTTTTCCACGACAAGGAGATTGGCGATAATGAATATGAGGTGATTTTTGTTGACGGCGCAGATGTCAATTTTAATAAGAAGGGTAATTGGTATGAGGTTGAGGACCGTGATGGCAATGGCGTTCCCGAGGCGATTCTACCCGCGTCAATACGCGATTATGTGGCTACGAATCATGCTGGTTCGCGCGTGGTGAAAATCAGCAAAGATAGTCGCGATTATGAAGTTGAATTGTCGAACAACACCGAATTGGTGTTCGATAAAAATGGCAACTTCCTCCACTATGACGATTGATGACTAGCACTTAAAAAAAATTGGAGCTCTGATGATGAAGGGGCTCCTTTTTTTATGTTGTGAATTTTATGTTGGTGAGTGTAAGAATAGGATGATTCAGGCAATCTTGTTTTTGTTCTCGATTGAAGGACTTCGGGTATAAAAGGAATGGATGTTTTAAGTTGTAAGACAATTGGGTGGGTGTATGGTTACTGTTATTAGTGATACTAATGCTTGATTTGTAGATGTTTGTTGTGCTTTTTTGTAACAATTATCGCAGGAATCCGTATATATGTGTAAACCGTTATTCGGCCAAAACTAGATGATTGTATTTGTAGACACAGAAGTCGATGTGGAGAGTCGGCAAGTTGTCGATTTTGGAATTGTCAGAGAGGATGGGGCTTGTTGGCATACGCATTCTGTCTCTGATTTTGAATCGTTTTTGTCTGGAGCCAAATCGTTTTGTGGACATAATGTCATTAACCATGACTTGCTTTACATGGAGTCCCTCCATATCGAGCAACGTTATAATGTGATTGATACTTTGTATCTGTCTCCATTGCTTTTCCCAAAACGACCATACCATAAACTCTTGAAGGATGAGAAACTTTTGGTTGATGAGTTGAATAATCCTGTAAATGATGCAAAAAAGGCACGCGACCTTTATTATGATGAGGTCGATGCGTGGCATAGTTTGTCGCCGGCAAAAAAGGCTATATTCTATTCTTTGTTGCGCGAACGAAGGGAATTTGCTGGTTTCTTTAGGCAGAATAAAGTCATATTCTTCAATGTAGATGTCATTTCGTTGATCTTACAGGAATATGATGGAAAGATATGTGTGAATGCTGATTTATATTATCTTGTCACACAGTATCCTGTGGAATTGTCATATGCGTTGGCTGTGATTGGAGTGGATGATGCTTTGTCGCTGACTCCTGCTTGGGTCATGCGAAATTATCCGCGAGTGTCAAATGTTTTAAATGTGCTTCGTTCGGTTCCATGTGGTTGTTGCTCTTATTGTAAAGATAGGTTGGATTCTCATCGTGGTCTGAAAATGTATTTCGGATACGATGGGTTTCGCGTTTTTGATGGTTCTCCAATGCAGCAACAGGCGGTAGAGGCTGCCATTAGAGGTGATTCATTGCTTACCATTTTCCCCACTGGGGGTGGTAAATCTCTTACATTTCAGCTTCCGGCTTTGATGGCAGGCCGAAATGTTCATGGATTGACAGTGGTGATCTCTCCGTTGCAGTCGTTGATGAAAGACCAAGTGGATAATTTGGTTGACAGGGGGATTTGTAATGCGGTTACAATAAATGGCTTACTCGATCCTATTGAAAGGTCGGTGGCAATTCAGCAGGTAATCGACGGTACCGCTAATTTGTTATATATTGCGCCGGAGATGTTGCGCTCAAAAACAGTGGAGCGTTTGTTGCTTGGTAGAAATGTTGTGAGATTTGTTATAGATGAGGCTCACTGTTTTTCTGCTTGGGGGCACGATTTTCGTGTGGATTACCTCTATATAGGTGATTTCATTAAGCGTATCCAGAAATCCAAAATGCAGAAATCGTCAATTGCAGTCTCTTGTTTTACGGCAACGGCTAAGCAGAAGGTAATTAGTGATATCTGTGATTATTTTAAGAAAAATCTCAATCTGGATTTGATTCTCTATGCTTCAAGTTCAGAAAGACATAATCTCCGCTATACTGTTTTGCATGCTGATACCGATGAGGATAAATACAATCAGTTACGGTCTTTGATTCTGGGTAATAATTGTCCGACTATTGTGTACGTATCGAGGACAAAGCGAACCCGCGAGATTTCACACCGACTGTGTTCCGATGGCATAATGGCTCTGCCTTTTAATGGGAAAATGGATGTTTCGGAAAAAGTGGCAAACCAAAATGCTTTTATGTCTGGTCAAGTATCGGTTATCGTTGCCACGTCGGCGTTTGGCATGGGCGTAGATAAAAAGGATGTAGGGTTGGTGGTTCATTACGATATCAGCGATTCTTTGGAAAACTATATCCAGGAAGCTGGCCGAGCCGGTCGGGATCCCAATATGCAGGCCGCCTGTTATGTACTCTTTGGAGATGATGATTTGGATAAGCATTTTATAATGTTGAATCAAACAAAGTTGAGTCTCAGTGAGATTCAGCAGGTATGGAGAGTTGTTAAAGATTTGACAGCAACAAATAGACATACAAGTTGTTCGGCATTGGAAATAGCGCGCCTTGCAGGGTGGGGCGACGACGTTCAGGATATTGAAACACGTGTCAAGGCTGCAATTGCGGCATTGGAAGAAGTTGGATTTGTTAGTCGAGGTAACAACGTTCCGCATGTGTTCGCAACAGGGCTGTCGGTTCGAAGCGTTATTGAAGCGAGAAAACGGATTTCTGAGTCAACTCTTTTTGACGAAAAAACGGCAGAAACTGCTATCCGCATCATTTCCTCCTTGATTGGAAGTAAAAATACATCGCTCAATATGGGGATGGAGGCAGAAAGCAGGGTTGATTACATTGCTGATGTTTTGGGATTGCCAAAGGACTTGGTGATCAGTTGTATTACTAAAATGAGAATGGATGGGCTGTTGACGGATTCTCTTGACATGCAGGCGTGGGTGGAGAAAGGTAATGTGTCCAAGTTGTTGAATAATGTCGTTGTCTTAGAGCGCTTTTTGTTGAACTCAATATCAGAGGATGATTCGGAATTAAATTATAAATTATTGAACGAGGAGGCTCACAAAGAAGGCATTACGGTGAGTTCGGTAAAGAGATTGAAAAGGTTGATACATTTCCTTTCGTTGAAAAAATATATTTATCGTGAAGAGTTTGGCGGTGGGCGTTCTGTGGTGGTGCGTTTGCAAAGCGAGAAGTCCTATGTGATGAATCGCTTTGAGCAGCGTGTTCGAATGTGTCGGTTTGTAGTGGATAAATTATTGGCCAAACGAACTGCGCTGCGGTCGTCTGAAACCAATCCGATTGTGGGCTTCTCGATGATTGAAATGCTCAGGCAATACAATGAAACCTTGAAGGAGTTGTTGTTTGAAGGTGTTAGAGAAGCAGAATTGGATGATATAGAGGAGGTCTTGCTGTATTTGACAAAAAATGATTTGATGAAAATCGAAGGAGGTTTTCTGGTTGTCTACAATTCTCTTCAAATCAATCGGAATGTTGACCGAAGAGCCCGTTACGGAAGAGAGCAATACCGATTGTTGGATGAATTCTACAAGCAGCGTGTTCAGCAGATCCACATAGTGGGTGAATATGCGAATCTCATGGTCCGTGATTACAATGCGGCGTTGCAATATGTGAATGACTATTTCTTGATGGACTATAAGTTGTTTGTCAATAAATATTTCAAAGGAGAACGAAAAGCCCAGATTTCGCAAAATATCAGTCCGGAGAAATATGCAAAATTGTTTGGAAATTTGTCACGAGGACAGCGTGAGATAATCGAAGACGGTCAATCTAAATATATTGTAGTGGCTGCCGGCCCGGGAAGTGGAAAGACGCGAGTGCTGGTTCATAAATTGGCTTCGTTGCTTTTGTTGGAGGATGTTAAGCATGAGCAATTGTTGATGCTTACCTTTTCCCGTTCGGCTGCAACCGAGTTTAAGAAGCGTTTGATTGATCTGGTAGGCAATGCGGCTCATTTTGTCGATGTCAAGACGTTCCATTCGTATTGCTTCGATTTAATTGGCAAGCAAGGCTCTCTGGAGGATGCTTCGAATGTTGTAGGTAGGGCAGTGGAGATGATCTTAAATGGCGAAGTTGAGGAATCGAAAGTTTCAAAAAGTGTTTTGGTGATCGATGAGGCACAGGATATGGGAAAGCAGGATTTCGATTTGGTTCAGGCACTTATTAGTAGAAATGAGGAGATGAGGGTTATTGCTGTCGGTGATGACGACCAGAATATTTATCGTTTCAGGGGATCTGACTCCTCTTATTTCGGATCGCTCGTAAAGGATTATAATGCGTCGTTTTATGAGATGACCGATAATTATCGTAGCGATTGTTGCATTGTTGATTTTGCCAATTCGTTAGTGTCTCGTATCCCGAACAGAATGAAGTCAAAGGCAATTGTGTCAACATCCATGAATAACGGAACTGTTGAGATTCACCGTTATGATAACGCGATCGTGGATTTTGATTTGAAGCATGGGGCGAAGTCTGCTTGTGTGTTGACTCTTACCAACGAGGAGTCTATGCAAGTGGCTTATTGTTTGGAGCAGAAAGGTGTGAAGGCAAAACTCATTCAGTCCATGGATGGGTTTAGGTTCGCCAATTTAGCGGAAATCCGCTATTTCTTAAATCAAATTGGCAATTCGGATTTGAGGGTTGTTTCTCGCGAACAATGGAATGCCGCTAAAAAGAAAACTATGGATTATTATTCTGGCAGTACTTGCCTGGATATAATGAAACGTTTTTTTGATACCTTTGAGTCTACTCATAAGATGTTTTATAGGAGTGATTTGAGTGAGTTTATATCTGAGTCGGAGATCTCTGATTTCGTGTCGGCCGAAGACAATGTGGTTGTTGTTTCGACGATACATAAGTCTAAAGGAAGAGAGTTTGATACGGTGTATTTGCTGTTGAATAATAATAACCGTATTGTTGATGATGATATGATGAGGCTACTGTACGTTGGCCTGACTCGTGCTAAACATAACCTGTTGATTCATACAACATCAAACTTATTCGATGGCTATGGCTCTTTGTGTGTTCACAAAAATGAGTTGCAGGAAAGGCGTTCGGTTGCCATATCGTTGACATTGAAAGATGTGTATTTGGGTTATGTCAAAGACAAGAAAAGCCGGATTTTGAAAATGAAAAGCGGTGATAAGCTTGTGTATGACAACGGATACCTGGTGTCTGTTGACGGTGAATACGTGGCATATCTTTCGAAAAGTATGAGGTCGCAATTGGGCGATTTCAAATCCCGGGGCTATGCTGTAAATAAGGCTGAGGTGAGTTATGTGGTCGCATGGAAATCGATTGAAGAAAATTATGAATATGCAGTTTGTTTGGCAAATTTGTATTTGGATAAGAATTGAGTCTTTGTAATTTATTGTCAATGAGTAATGTCGAAGTTGTTGCTGCGGTTATTGTCCGTGACGGAATGGTTTTTGCCGCCCAACGTGGTTATGGCGATTACAAGGGGTGGTGGGAGTTCCCCGGAGGAAAAATTGAGTCCGGTGAATCGCATGCCGACGCCTTGTGTAGGGAGCTGGAGGAGGAACTTCGTATACGTGTCGAGGTGGGGGATGTGCTATGTACTGTCGAGTACGACTACCCTAACTTTCATTTAATCATGCATTGTTATTGTTGTCGCTTGTTGGATGATTTTCCGCAACTTACCGAGCACTTGTCTGCATGTTGGGTGGACAAAACACAATTGGACAGCTTGAAATGGCTGCCTGCTGATATTGAGGTTATTGAAAAATTAAAGAGCCGTTTGGCCTGAGGCTGAGTGGTTGGTTTATTCCATCGCCTTGGGAGTGAAGTCGATGGTTATGTCTTGCTCGTCGAAGTAAATGTCGTTGAGTGTAATATGCTCGAACAACTGTGCCGCCTGCGGGTTTTTGCTTAAACTGATACGTATCATATTGTCCCCGATAAGTTCCAGCATGTCGGCACCCGGCTTGTCTTTGGCTTGGTTGAGCGCCATTTTAAGCATGTAATCTATTCCGGCTCCTCCGTTGAACGACAACACAATGTCGCTGCCTTGTATTTGTTCGATGGTGAGATCGATGCCAATGTTGGTGTTTTTGAATAGCATATTGATGTCATAACCCAGGCGTACCGAATGGTATGCGCTATAACACAGGGTGAGTTTTTTGCCGGTGTGCGTGGCTATCGCTGATTCTATTTCTGAGTAGGTGAGTTTAAATCTCATAAGTAGGGTCTTTAATTGTTTTTGTAATGCAAAAATACTAAAAAAAATACATGTGTTGATGAATTCGTAAAAAAAACGTATCTTTGCAGTTGCTATTTTCTCCTCTGCTCTTGGGTTCCGGTAGGTGTCGTTATTCCTGCGTGGGGTTGAAATGAAATATGGTTGAAATTACTTTATAATAAAACAATACAATGAAAGTTAGAGAACTTGTCGAAAAACTGAATCTTACAGTACTTTCCGGAGAAAACGGACTCGACCGTGATATTGATGGTTGCTATGTTAGTGATTTGCTCAGCGATGTGATGGGCAACGCCGAAATGGGGAATGTATGGGTCACCTTGCAAACCCATAAAAATGTTATGGCTATTGCTTCACTCAAGGAATTGGCTTGTGTGGTTTTGGTTAAGGACCACCAACCATCAGAAGATACTGTCGAGCAAAGCAATGAAGAAGGTATACCTTTCCTGGGTACTACGATGCAGACTTTCGAAATTGTAGGTAAAATATACGAATTGCTGAAATAAGTGTCGCAACCGCTCCATCCATATAAGGCCGATTTGCATATTCATACGGTGCTTTCGCCGTGTGGCGACCTCGAGATGTCGCCTGCCGCTATCGTGCAACGAGCTCTTTCGAGAGGGTTGGATATGATTGCTGTTACCGACCACAACACCACTCGTCAGGTGAAGACGGTACAGCGTATCGGTCGGGCAAACGGTTTGTTTGTGTTGGGCGGAGTCGAAATTACCACTCAGGAGGAGGCTCATTGTTTGGCTTTTTTTGCCAACGATGCGCAACTTGATGAATTCCAGTTGTTCCTCGACGCGCATCTGCCACCAATACCCAATGATGAAGACCGATTCGGCTATCAGCTTATAGTGGACGAGGATGACGGCATTGTAGGTGAGGAGCAATATCATCTGCTCAATGCCATCGATGTCGACCTTGACGGTATCTATGAGGAGGTCCATCGCATTGGAGGACTGTTTGTGCCAGCCCATATCAATAAAGGCTCAACATCGCTCACCAGCCAGTTGGGTTTTGTTCCACCTGATGTCAAGGCCGACGCTATGGAAATCAACCGGCACATCTCGCGTGACGAAATGGTGAAGAAGTTCGCATATCTGAATCGGTTTACGTTTATTACCGATAGCGATGCCCATTTCATCGAAAATGTGGGAGATGTGTACAATGTGATCTATATGGCTCACCGCACCTTCGAGGAGTTTGCCATGGCTCTCCGTGGCGAAGAGGGTAGGCGAGTCGATACGATGGCATACCGTGAGGATCCGTTGCCGAATAAGATCGTACGTTGAGTTGCTTCACTGTAACATGTATAGTAAAGAGTGCCCCAGTATTCTGAGGGCACTCTTGTGTTAAGCCCGGCTCTGTTCATGGGCCGATGGCTTGCGAATAGAAGCTCTCGTCGAGCTCGACAGGGTAAAGAAAACCGATTATTCTCCAAAACAAGATATGCGGGAGGAACTTCCATCGCTTAGTTTCATGGCTTCGATGCTGTTTGAGAAACTTACAGCGATGTACATCTTGCTGCCATAGATAATGGCGTCTTGTGCCACGTCACCCAATCCGCGTCCGTTGCTGTTGCTGAAGTGGCTGTTTGTAATGGTTCCGGAAGAGGTGTTGTAGAGGCTGATATCGGCATTGTTGCCTCCCCAGCTGCCTTCGTTTAGTACAAAAGCATGGCTTCCGTTGGCAAACAGCACTTTCGAGGGGAGCAGCATGGCTTCGGCTGCGGCATGTTTGGCCGTGCCGTCGTTGCGGTAGGACAGTACATCGCCGTTGGCGGTGTAGTTTCCGTTGGTGGTGATGTATATGTCACCGTTTGTAGGGTCGATGTCAATGCCGTAAGGCGATGAGGTGTTGCTCCAATCACCGAGTATTTCCTCTTTTTGTTGAGTTGTAATGTTGTATTTGTAAAATTTCAGCTCGCCGTAGGGGTTGGTGTAGCCATACAGGTTGCCGTCGTAAAAGTCCATTTTGTAGAAGGTTACGTCTAACTGTTGGGCTTGGTTGGTGTTGATGTCGATAAGGTAGGTTCCACCGAAATCACTGGCGTAGTCGCCCGCGCAATTCACTGCTATGTGGTTGTCGCCGGCGGCAATCACTTGATTGGGGTTTTTGCCGACCGTGATTGAGTCGCAGATCTCGAATGTTAGCATGTTGACTTTGTATATGGTGTTGTCGTATAAATAGTTGTTGTTCTCGTCGGCGATATTGCTGCTTGCAACATATAGGTATGCTCCGTTGGCGCAAATCCCTTCGGGATGGTATACGCCCAGGCGGCAGAATGCTTCGCGATTATGGGTAAGGGTGTCGATGCGCAGAATGCCGCATGGATTATAACAGGTTGCATATATCTTGCCACCAGCGGCAGCCAGATAGCGTGGTGTTGATGCCGATACTTCGTGTTCTGTGACAGGTGGTGTTGGTCCTCCCCCAGGTGTGGGTTCACACGAAGTCGTTAATATGCATGTGGAGACGAGAGCGGGTAGCAAGAATGTGAAATGACGTTTTTTCATGATGAATTGTTTTTATGGGTTTACATGATTTTTATTAAAAAGTGTACACTATCTTTATTTTGAAATGACGGCCCATCATTGGGTAGCAGTGAACAACCTCGTATTGTACATCAAAAAGGTTGAGTACTTGAGCCTGCAGCTTCAACTCTCCGATGGGTAAGGAAAAGCCGCGGTCTATGCTGATGCTGTGGTCATGATAGGATGGAAGTTCGCAGTCGGCGCTGTTTTGTTGGCGGTAATAGCGTTTGCCCACCCACATGGCATTGTATCCAATATTCACAAACCTGTTTTCGTAGTATAGGGCAATGTTGCCTGAATGCTTCGGAGTATAGGGTATTTGGTGATTGTATGTCTTGCTTTCAGGGTCTGTTATGTCAACGGCATGCTGGTAGCTGTATGTCAGCGATGTGCTGATGCTGCCGGATACAAAATGGTGAATATGGTCCGATTTAACGTCGAGTCCTTGTATAGACACCTCGCCAAGGTTCATCATCGACCACAGGAACATGTTCTGTGTGGGTATGGCGATGATTTTGTTGTACACGTTGTTGCGGAAGAAGTCTATGGCAATGGTAAAGTCTCCGCTCTTGTCTGAATGGGTTGTATAATGTTTGCTCCATGTGGCCCCAATGTTGTGCTGGTGGGCTTTTTCCGGGTTTAGCTCACGGGGTATAGTGAAGTAATACAACTCGTTGAAGTTGGGTACGCGGTAATTCTCCTTGAAGAAATAGCGCAAACGGAATGATTCTTTAAACCAAGGTTTTATCGTGAATCCGGCATAAGGCGACAATTGGTCGTATTCGCGTCCCGAAGGGGCTGTTGTTACTGTCTGGCTGTTGCATTGGTCGGTGATGTGGGTGTGTAACAGGCTTCCGTTGAGGGTAATCCATCGATATTGGTATTTCAGGGCAATGACATTGAGGAGTGTGCGCCGTCTGACGTGGCTGTTTTGTTTCAGGTTGCTCTCCAATAGGTTTAATGCGGCGTCGCCACTGTAGCTCAGGGTTAGTCCCTGAACGGGTGTGTAGGCAACTGCCGCCGACATGTAGGCCTCTTGTTGTGTGTATTTGTTGTGTATAAATCCGCTGATATTGTCGGCTGCGGTGTCCTCGTAAATGTCTGTCCCTCGTTGAATCTTGCCGAGTGTCTGTATGCGGACATTCTCGCCAAGGTATTTGTAGCGCGTTTGTGCAAATCCCACCGACTCCTTGCTGCGTTCCGATGCATGGCTGTTGTAATAGGTTACGGGTCCGGGAAGGGCGTGGAACCCCTTGGTGTAGTGTATTTTTGTATGAAGCGAATGGGAGTGGTTTATCTGGTAGAAAATGTTGAGGTCGGCGGCCCCCATGTCCACCTGTGAGTTTTTGCGGTATTCACGCGAGGAGCTGTCTGTGCGGTTGTTGGTGTAGTAAAGGGTGAATGGGTAGTCGCCGTCGCTATGCAGGTATTGTCCCGAAAAGCTTAGCTGGAGTTTGTCTGATAATTTCTGTTCGTAGCGTAGGGTGGGGGCAAGGTGTCCGAAACTTCCGCATTCAAATCCAATCGAGATATTGTGATTTTTGTCCCAGGCAAAGGCCGGTTTCAATGTTTCCATGTTGATCACACTTCCCGATGCGTAACTTCGTGCCGATTGTAACGTGTTGTCATGCTGTCCGATTGAAAGACTTATGTATGCACTGTTTCCTACCATGTAACGCCCCAAGTCCACTTGTCCGTTTTGGGCGTCACTTACGGCAACGCCATCGATGGTGAGCGTCGAAAACTGGCTTCCGAGTCCGCGTGCCGAAACGGTTTTTACGCCACCAACCCCGCCGTAATCCTTCAGGGTAATGCCTGCCATGCGGCGTACGGCATCACTCAATTGGAGCACACCTTGCTTTTCGAGCTTTTCATGAGTGTAGACCTGTGTGGGAGTCTGTGACCTGTTGTCCGATACAGTCGGAGTGGCTGAAATGGTCACCGATTTCAACGACGAACGCCTCACTGTATCCTGTCCCCAGGATAGTGGTGGCACTAACAATGCAAACCCAATGGA
>CALEPD010000270.1 GCA_937910265.1 uncultured Bacteroidales bacterium | reverse complement strand
GGTGCCCCTATAGAAAAGATACATCTTACGGCATCGGGCGGACCGTTCCGCACATGGGACCGTGAGGATATCGCCAAGGCCACACGCGCGCAGGCGCTCAACCATCCGAACTGGAGCATGGGAAGCAAGATCACCATCGATTCGGCCACCATGATGAACAAGGGGCTTGAGATCATCGAGGCCCATGCTCTTGACAGCCACTTTCATGATCTCGTCCTCGCTAACGCCCAAGCTACGTTGTTGACGGGCAAGATAGTGCTTACCTGCATCGATAAGTACACTTTTTGGAATCAATCCAACAATTTCGCATCCTGTGATACGGATACCTCTATTGGCTGCACAACGGCACACTTCGTCGAAAGCCACATGTACGGGAGTTTGCTTGATTGAAGTGATGTTCATGGAGACCTGAGCGATGCCGTAGTCTTCGATAAACCAACCAATAGCCTTGGTTCCCTTCAAGGTTCCGGGAATCATAATGGTATTGCCGTTCTCATCCTTGATAGGTTTGCCGGAGGGCTTGCCACCTTCGCGTTTGGGGCGACCTTTTTCACGGACGTCGAAAGCGATAGCATTGGCACGGCGTGTGCTGGTGGTATTGAGATTGTAATTGATGGCAACCAAGAAATCGCGGGCTCCCACTTGGGTAGCACCGGTGCGTGCTACATGGTCGTTCCAACAATTGGGACCGAAATCGGGCTTCCACTGTTCAGAACCCAATCGGCTGGAAAGGCTCTCGTATTCGCCGGTACGGCAGTATGCGAGGTTTCTGCGTTCGGGAAGTTTCGCAGCATTTTCGTAGCAATAGATAGGAATCTGCAGTTCGTCGCCCAGGCGTTGAGCTAATTTGTGGGCATAGACAACAACCTCTTCCATTGAGATATTGCTAACGGGGATAAGTGGGCACACGTCGGTGGCACCCTGGCGTGGGTGCGCACCGTGGTGTTGGCTCATGTCAATCAATTCGGCAGCCTTGCGCACCACTCTGAAAGCAGCTTCGCATACTTGTTCGGGCTCGCCGACAAATGTAATAACAGTGCGGTTGGTTGTTGCACCTGGATCGACGTCAAGCAACTTTACGCCATCGACCTTCTCGATTTCGGCAGTTACCTGGTTGATGATATTCATGTCGCGTCCTTCGCTTATATTGGGGACGCATTCGATCAATTTCTTCATAATTAAATAATTGTTTATGTTTATTCAGGCCATACAGACTGCAAATTACGGTCGCCGTAAGCGTCGTCGATTTTGCTGATGGTGGGCCAATATTTATCACCATGCTCCATTGGGAAAGCTGCAACTTTTCTGCTGTATGGAAGGTTCCACTCGTCGGCACAAACCACCTGCATGGTGTGGGGTGCATTGGCGATAGGATTGTTCTTCTCGTCGTACTTGCCGGTCATAACATCCTCAATTTCCTGACGGATGGCAATCAATGCATCGCAGAGACGGTCGAGTTCGCTCAACGACTCACTTTCGGTAGGTTCAACCATAAGGGTATTGTGAACCGGGAAAGCAACGGTAGGAGCATGGAAACCGTAGTCGTCCAAACGACGTGCGATGTCACCAACGCTCACCTTGAGGCTGAACTGGCTGAAGTCGACAATCATTTCGTGGCCGCACATACCGTTCTTGTTGGTATAAAGGATTTTGTAATGTTGCTGCAGACGAGCACGGATATAGTTGGCATTGAGGATTGCGTGTTTGGTAGCCTCGGTCAAGCCGTTGCCGCCCAACATGAGCAAGTAGCCGTATGAGATGGGGATAAGCAATGCATTGCCGTAAGGAGCGGCTGACATGGCGTTGCCTTTGGCACCACCAACCTGAAGTTGAGAATGGTTGGGGAGGAATTCGACCAAATGTTTAGCCACACCGATGGGGCCTACACCAGAACCACCGCCACCGTGAGGGCCTGCGAATGATTTGTGGAGGTTGAGGTGACAAACGTCAGCACCCATGAATCCCGGGCTGGTCAAACCGACCTGAGCATTCATGTTGGCACCGTCCATATAGACTAAACCGCCTGCATTGTGAACGATATCGATGATTTCCAAAATACCTTCTTCGAAAGCACCGTGAGTGGAAGGATAGGTAATCATGATACAGGAGAGGTTGTCTTTATGTTCTTCGACCTTGACTTTCAAGTCTTCGATATCCACATCACCCAATTCGTTGCATTTTACAACAACAACAACCATACCGGCCTTGGCTGCGGAAGCAGGGTTGGTGCCGTGGGCTGAAGCAGGGATTAAACATACGTTGCGGTTGGCGTTACCACGGTCGATATGATAGTTGCGTATAACGGTCAGACCGCTGTATTCACCGGCAGCACCTGAATTGGGTTGCAGCGATACTCCTGCAAAACCGGTTACGATACCCAGCAATTGTTCCATTTCCTTCATCATTTCGAGATAGCCTTCGGCTTGATCGGCAGGAACGAACGGGTGGATGGCTCCAAATTCGGCCCAGCTGAGAGGAAGCATTTCGGCAGCGGCATTCAATTTCATGGTGCAACTTCCGAGCGGAATCATGGCACGGTTGAGGCTGAGGTCCTTTACTTCAAGTTTTTTCATATAGCGCATCATCTCGGTCTCGCTGTGGTATGAATTGAAGACTTTTTGGGTGAGATATGCACTGGCACGTTTAAGATTTTCAGGTATGGTGCTCAAAGAGGTGCAGCAGTTGCCTTTGCATTGGAGCAACTCGGGTTTTTTGCCTGCAGCCTTGGCAAGAACAGTGATGATGGCGTTTACATCGTCGCGTGAAGTTGTTTCGTCGATGCTGATACCGATGCATTCGTCACAGATGATGCGGAAGTTGATTTTATTCTCAACGGCAATACGGCAAACTTCAGCACTCTTAACGGGGCACTGGAGAGCCAAAGTGTCGAAGAACACTTTATTGTGCTGTTTGTAGCCATACTTGGCAGCCTCGGTAGCCAAAACGGTAGCGATGCTGTGGATGTTGCCAGCGATATTGCGAATACCTTCGGGACCATGCCATGCAGCATAGAAACCACTCATGATAGCCTGGAGTGCAGCCGCTGTACAGATGTTGGAGGTAGCCTTGTCGCGTTTGATGTGCTGTTCACGCATACCGAGTGCCATTCTCAAAGCGGGATTGCCTTTGGCATCGACACTCCAACCAATGATACGGCCGGGGAAACTGCGTTTGAAAGCCTCGCTTACAGCGAAGAAACCGGCATGAGGACCGCCCCAACCCATGGGGAGACCAAAGCGCTGAGCGCTACCAAAAGCGCAATCGGCACCCATCTCACCGGGGGCTTTCAACAATGCCAATGCCATGAGGTCGGTAGCAACACCCACAAAAATGCCTTTTTCGTGAGCCTTGGCAATAAACTCGGTATAATCGTTTACATCACCATATTGGTTGGGATACTGAACAACTGCACCGAAGAAGCTGTTGTCGAGTTCGATTTCGGCCGCATTGCCCACAACGATTTCAATACCACGGGGAGCGGCATTGGTGCGCATAACGTCGAGAGTTTGGGGGAAGATGCCATTATCGACAAAAATCTTGCATACACCTTCTTTCTGCTGCTGACGGCTGCGGCTGTTGAAGAACATGATCATACATTCGCCACCGGCAGTAGCCTCATCAAGCAAGGAAGCATTTGCCAAGGGCAATTTGGTCATATCAGACACCATGGTCTGGTAGGTCATCAAAGCCTCCAAACGGCCTTGGCTGATTTCGGTCTGATAGGGAGTGTAAGCGGTGTACCATCCAGCGTTTTCAAACACATTGCGTTGAATGACTGAAGGAGTGATGGTGCCGTAATAACCCATACCGATATAAGTCTTGTAGAGTTTATTCTTTGCTGCGAGTGCACGGCAACGGTTTAAAAATTCATATTCATTGATACCGTCGGCCATTGGCATGGGCTCTTTCAAACGGATGGTGGAAGGCACAGCCTTCTCGATTAATTCCTCCATAGAGGAAACACCTATGGTTTTAAGCATTTTTTCCTCGTCGGATGCATTCGAGACACCATTATGGCGAGGTACAAAGTTATTACTAATCATAAGAATAATAGTTAATTAAATTATTATAATTTTCAATTTCGTGACTACAAAAATAATATTTTTTTTGATATTTTAAGTGCTTTATTCACATGTATTTCGACATTGTTGAAAGAATCATCAGAAACGTCAATTGGGGACCCTCACTTTGACAGTCGCGCTACTACCCACGCGGAGCAAAAACAGGCCATTTCGTGGCGCTGTTATACGCACCGGGGCGTTGTCGAGAATATCGGACTGTTTGACAAACCGCAACTGACGGCCGTCGATATCGAACAATGTTACGGGCAATCCTGCACGGTTCATTACAACCAATTCATTTCCATCGACCCACACCCATGGTGATGCTGCAGGAGCCACTGAAGCCGCATCCACATACACCGTATCGTACACCCATACACTGTCGACAATATAGACCGTGTCGGCATCGGAAAACATGGCGGTAAGCATGGTGTCGGAAACCAACGCCACACGCCTCGGATTGTCGGTATTGCCATCGCTCCACCCCATGAAACGCATATTGTACTTGCTCAGGGCATAGAGGTCGACTGTTGTTCCATACACATAAACCCCTGAGCCGCATACCGTGCCCTTAGATGTGTCGCTGCTTTCAAGTGACACCAGAAAGTAGTTGCCTTGCGTACTGTCGACAATGGACCGGATATCGGTGAATCGGCTCCATTGTTGATCGGTTCGGTACAGTGGAAAGGCAACTGCCGGCACCCATACCGGAATATCGACTGGAACGCTGGTAAACGCCGAAGCCGACTGAACGGCAGGCGGAGTTGGCGGCAGGGCCGTCAATTGCTGAAGGCCAAGGCATCCGTTAAACGCATTGGCCATAATGTCCTCCACAGTATGCGGTATGGTTATTGAAGTGATTTGAGAACAGCTTATAAACGCGTTTTCGGCAAAGGCCACAACTGGATAGTCGTTCCCACCGAAAGAGACAGTATCGGGAACAACGACATCGCCCGAAGGCCGTGTATAGCCGTAATAGGGATAGCCGTTACCCGGAGCAACCAAACGTACGGCATTGCCATAAATTTTGTAATAGAGGGGATGATTGCTGCTACTGGTATCGCAAAAATCGTATTGGGCATTGACATTAAAACCCAACAATGCGACAAGCCCAAGAACAAACAAACAATTTCTAATCATCATGAAAAGACTATAAAACAATCGACTACAATAAAATAAATAATCCGAATCAAACACTTATATCAAGTGATTCACATGTATCAACTTCCAACCAGGTCCGAGGCCCAATTCGGAAAGAGAACTATCACGGGTTATCAACTCGCCTTTCTGTAGTCCTGAAATTGCCTGTTTGAGATCTTGTAACTGACTGCCACTCACTCCAAATAGATCTTTCAACACCGAATCGTTTTGCTGCTGTTGCTTCATAATCAAAGGATATTGAGCATTGGCGTAGAAGTCAATGCTTTTACTTTTAAAGTCCTCCATATTTTGAGTGGCAAGAATGATACTCAAACCTTTATTGCGTCCAACAGCAATCAAATTCTGTAATGGTTTATTCTCGAAACCGAGCATATAGTGAGCTTCGTCGATAATAGTGAAATGGCGTATTTCCACACGTTCATCGTTCATTGCCTGTTTGGGCAGTTCCTCGTAGATGTTGTTCAGTTTCGAGATTACGAAATAAACGATAGCTTTAGCGATAATGCCGTTCTTCTCGAAGCGTCCCAGGTTGATGATGTTGCATGTACGCACCAAGTCGATTCTATCTTCGTCGGAGAAGATATTATTATTTACCAATTGGTTGAGAACAGACTTCACGCTATCCATGTCGCCTTGTTTCCTCTCAGGTAATAACTGGTTGTAATGGTCGAAAATCATCTTGAAGGTGATGGGCTTCATCTTGTTAGCTTTATATGCGTTAACGATGGATTCGCTTAAACGGTTGTCCATATTGGCGCTGATACGAGCACCTGATGCAATAGCCACCAAGGCAGTAGCCATAGTAGTGCTATATAAGTTAAGTTCGTTGATAGGTTTTCCTGTAAAATCCTTGAAAGGTGTGAACGGAAGCGGCTGTTCCATAGGATTGAGTATGGCACCACTATCGGTGTCGAAATGCGACAGCCAAGCAGCATTGGCTGGATCGGAAAACTCACCTTTGTAGTCGAGCAACAGAAAGTTGACAGGATAATGGGTATCGCTCGATGCAGAGCGCATCTGTTGCAGAAGTACGGCCAGCAGATTGCTCTTGCCGCTTCCGGTAGTACCGGCCACCAATATTTGGGTATTGGCAACCGCACGACTGTTGATGTCGATTGTAGCAGGCATATCGTCGCCATAGTTTCCTATACACAAGTTCAATACAGGAATGTCGCTTGTGCTAGCGCCACCGCGTAATGGAGAGAAACGCAACCAGTCATCTATGCCACCTTCTTGCATCAAAATATCGCGTCCACGAAGAATCTCATGTGCAATAACACGACTCACTACGGCAGGTGTTTTCCAGTCGGCATCTACATCGTGGTATCGCATCTTAAGCAACGCTTCCACATAGTGTCCTATGTTATATTTCGTGAAGAATGTGCTGGAATAAGGACTACTTGTAAGCGACAGGTCGATATTAGCCACCTCATCGCTTGTACGGGGTGTTTTGTCAGCCAATCCGGCAAGCAGACACATTCGCATCACTACACTCTGAGATATAACCACTGGACGGTCGTTTGGATACTCTTTAAGGTTCATTCGTTGTTCGAGGGCTGATTTTATATCAGCAGTCATTTCATTCATACCCTCGAACGATTTTATAGTATTGTTTATTACCAAATTATCTACTGTCATAACCATCAATCGTTAATAGTGATACCAAAATAGTCGTTGCTGATATTGGTGCATTGAGCCTCTTTATCGCGATGCAAGGTGTAAGTTTTTGACACAAAGGGTGCTATCTTCTTAAAGTCGCGTTCGGTTGTAATTTCCGTATCGGTACTCAACAGGATAGTTTGATGAGCCAAATCGGGGAAGTAATGTTCCAATATTACCTCGCGGCTTTCTTTGTCGAGCACACCCATCACCGTGTCTATCATCACCGGCGGATTGTAGTCGCCCAATTCATAGAGTACTTTCAACAGCACCTGCATCACCGTTTGTTTGGCACCTGCATTCAGCTGGCTGAGGTAAATCTCATTGCCGTCCCTGTGGTAAATCTTGAAGCTCATTTCCTCACCGCCTTCGCCCGCAAGGTCTACGCGGCCGATAACGCCGGCATAAACCACAAGGTTGAGGTTGAGCTGTTCCTTCATCATCTGCTCGATGTTCTTGCGTTTGGCGGCAAGCAGCTTGGCCGACAGGGTCCTGAAGAATCCCGGCAGCTTACATAGCATGTCGTATTGCGGATCGGGTATCTGTGGTATGTCGTAGTCGAAAGTAGTTATGCGATCCGATAGGCGTTTTATCTCGCGCTCAACATCTTTTATCTTGCCATCAAGTTCCATCATCCGCTTCTCGTTGTCCTCGTATATGGTGATTAGGTTGTAGTCCAATCCGCTCAATTCACGCTCGAAGTTCTGCAGCTGTTCGCGCTTGCGAGGCAGTTCAGCCACATCCAAGTCTATAGACTCTCGTTCGTTGTCGAGATGCAGGAACTGATTTACATAGGCATCGGTAACCAGCTTTTCCAGAACCTCTACGTTAGCGTTGGTAAGGAAAGGGAATTTCTCGGCCAGCAGATCACCATGCTTACGTCCCTTTTGCAGGTGGCGGACCACATCATCCACATCGACGTTTTTCAGTCCTGTGTAGCTTTCGGCCAGATAATCCAGTATATCGCGTGCTATTGTCGACAGTTGTTCGTCTTTAATCTCTTCACCACGTTCCACAGCCAGGCGTTTGCGTTCGCTCACAATCATCTCAACTTCAGGCTTGATACGGTTGGCCAATGCGGGGAAGAGCACGTTCAACTCAAGGTCTTTGACCACTCGGTCTACACTATCGCGATAGTCGGAAACTTTTTTTTCTATCTGCAGTATGCTATCTTTGTGTTTGTTAATGCGGTCGCGTGTTACGTTGTCGGCGCTGCGTCCCTGCTTCAGCTGGTCGTAATGCTCGCGGTTGTTGCTCGAGTATTCCAGCGCCCGCTCGTAGTCCTCTCGCAGCTGTTTCAGTTCGGCCTCTCTGCTTTGTTTCTGATGTCCCAACTGTTCATATTCCTGGCGCTGTTTTTCATTTTCCAGCTTGGCGCTCTTTTTTTCGGCCAATAACGTTTCCGATGCCTCGTGCAGCTGGTTGTATTTGTTGAAGCCCATCACCGAGTTGATGTTCTTCATGATGAGTTTGCTTATCTGCTCCTCTTTCACAAGTTCGCTGGTCTTCATGGCATCGAACAGGAAGTAATTGCTCAGTTCCGAAGGCAGGTTGGCGGCAATGATTTTCTTTACCACCTCTTCGCTTTGCACTCGCTGGGCGTTGGGTGTGGTGATACCGTAACTGTAGCGGTTGCCGTTCATGTTCAGTTCCACATTCCAGCGCACCTTGCTGTCGATAAGTTGGTAGGTACGTTTCAGTTTATAAGGAGTCTCGTTGCCCAGCACCAGACCGCTGAACGATATCTCCAGCACGATGCTTTTGTTATCCGTACCCTGTTCCAGTTTAACACCGGCGTTGAAGTACTCGTCAAACTGGCGTAGAGTCTTTATTTCAAGACCATATAGCGCATGGTAGATGGCATCGAAGAGCGTGGTTTTACCGCAGCCGTTGCCGCCGCCTATCAATATGATGGGGCGATCATCGCTGGCGCACAGATTGAGGTCGAGCCGACGGTAGGTCTTGTAGTTCTCGGCGTAGATGTGAGTTATCTTCATACCTGTACCTCCTTCAAAGCTTTGTTCAGAATCTTGCGGAGTTTCTTATCGTCGATGGCCTCTTCGTTGCGAGCCTCGTTGTAGGGTTTCAGAATATATTCTTTCATCCAGTCGGAGTCGATGTCGGCGTTTCGGGCGGCATCTTCGATAATCTCCATGTCTTCCTGCCTAATACCATAGTGCAGAAAGCAGCGGTCCAGTCCTTTTTTCATATATTTACTGTTTGCATAACCATAGAACACCAGATTCTACAGCATTGGTTTTCCGTTGGTTGTTCATAACGTGGCAAGATTGAGTTGGCTCCAGCCGTCGGTGTTGTCGGTGGTTTCTATCAAGCCACCGGGGTAGTACCAGTTTGCTCCATTCTGTATGAGCACGCCGCCCACAAACTTCACCTTCCCTTCATAGCGTTCATTATGTTCTTCGATATATTGCCATAAGGCGTTGTTTTTCTCAGGAGCATCGAGGTCGCTTCCAGTGGTCTTGGTGTCGAACAGACATATTGTGCCGCTCTTGAGCAGAATAATAAAGTCTACGTAGAAACAACGTTTTTTGCCGTCGGAAGAGGTATAGGGTATAGCAAAATGCTGCTTACCGTCGTCACCGTTCTTGTACCACCAGTCGACATGTTCGGTCTGGCGGTCAATCCAGCGGGCGAATTCACGTTCTGGTTTTGAGACAGATTTCTCTTCGAAATATGGAAGCAGGGCATGATTGAAAATATCGCCGTCAGTACTGTTAACTATTGCCGAATTATATATTCTGGTTTCAGGAATATAAAACTCGCTTGTGATATATTCTTTTGGTGCCGCTGGCGATTTTTTCAATGTGTTGCCATATCGCAGCAGCGCGTTTTTTATCAAATCTTCGATAAACGCCCTGTTGGCACTTGCAAGTATCACCTTGGGTGCCTCTGTCTCGAAGATGCTGAAATAGCGTTCCAGCATATCCAGCAGGGCGCTGCGCAGCACGGGAGTACTGTCGAATTTGGCATAGCTGCCCACATGACTGCGGCAGAAGAGGGTCAACAGCATCTGCAGTTCGGCGTTGTTGCGGGCCAGCCGCGCTTTCTTCACCACTTCCACTATGCCGTCGTCGCCGGTAAGCTGAGTGTCGCTGGGAATTTCCACAAATATTCTTGCCACATCAAGACGCAGTCCTGCTTTGCGGGCTTTTTCGCGGTTGTCGGCGGTGATGGCATCCACTCCCACGGCATCCTCCGTAGGCTCAAAGTCGTAATCCATAGGGAGGGCCAGCTGCTGGAGTTTCAGCTTTTCTTCCAATACCGCGCACAGCGCCCTTCTGAACCCGCTCCCCAAGCGGTTGCGCTGTTCATGACGGTCGATATACACACTCCGCAGCGTCACATTAGCCAGATTCTCGCGCCGGTTGGCATACACCGAGCTGATGTAGTTCATGTCGTCGCCCACCACGCTGATGATGTCGGCCGAAAGGTTGGTGTAGACGTATCCGTAGTTGAGGCGGTCGTCGTTATAAAAGTGCTGCTGCGGCATACGCAGTATGCGGCCCACTGTCTGTGTGGTGAAGGTCATACTCTTCAGCTCGCGGAAGATGAGCAGTACCGCGGCACGCGGACAGTCCCATCCAAGGGCGATTGCCTGTTTGAAGAGCAACACCTTGGTGGCATCGTCGTTGTGAACGATATTGGCCAGATTAGGACTTTTTTCTTTCGAGAGCCATACAGCCAGCCTGCCGTTGTCCTCGCTGATGTCGATGCCGGGGGTGGCAAGGTATTGCTTCACCTCGTCGGCAATGGTACTTTCCTCGCGGCTCAGGCTCTCGCTGCTGTCGTTGGGCAACTGCACCAGCAGCAGCGGGTTGATGCCGTATTCTTTCAAAGCCTTTGCCAACTCGTCGCGTTTGGCCAGCGCCTTTTTCAGCAGCACGCCGTCCTTCATCTTCGCGATGGCAACGGCGTCAATCATCCCGGCGTTCTCCGCCGTCAGCGGGCAGTGCAGGGACACGATGTCGGACTTTGCGTAGAGCTCGTCCAGCTCGGTGTGGAATTCCTCCGCGCCGTGGCGGGAATAGGCCAGCACCTTCATCCCGAAGGCCTGCGCCAGCTTCGCCACCGCCTTGCCGATGCTGCCGTAGCCCACGATGCCGAAGGTCTTGCCCTGCAGCTCCATCAGCGGGTAATCCCAGAAGGCGAAATCGCGGCAGGCGCTCCACTTGCCCTCGTGCACCACGCGGCTGTGATGGCCCACATGCAGGGCGATCTCCAGCAGCAGCGCCATGGTGAACTGGGCCACGGCTGCGGTGCCATAGGCGG
>CALEPD010000269.1 GCA_937910265.1 uncultured Bacteroidales bacterium | reverse complement strand
CGGAATACGATGACTCGCCACGAAGCGACCCGACGCGCCCCTTCCTGGGGCGTAGTGTCTTAAACTCCCCCAAAAATCGGTATCGCTAATATTGGATAATTTTGTATCTTTGGAGTGAGATATTACCACAAACCATTTTCTTATGACTGAAAAAGAGAAGATGTTGCGTCAGATGATCTATGATGCGAACAACGATACGGACCTAATTGAGGAGCGCAAGGTGGCGAAAGACCTTTGCTATGATTTTAACCATTTGCGGCCGTCGGACACCGCCGGGCAGCAGCAGATTATGCGTCGGTTGTTGGGCAAAACGGCAGGCGACAGTTTCTGCATCGTGGCCCCCTTTTGGTGTGACTACGGCTACAATATTGAGATTGGCGAGAACTTCTTTGCTAACCACAACACGGTGATTTTGGACGGCGCGAAGGTGACGTTCGGTAACAATGTCTTCATAGCACCTAACTGCGGCTTTCACACTGCGGGACACCCCATCGATGCCGAGCGCAGAAACAGAGGTTTGGAGTACGTTTATCCCATTACGGTGGGCGACAATGTGTGGATTGGTGCGGGCGTGCAGGTAATGCCGGGTGTTACGATTGGCTCGAATGTCGTGATTGGCGGTGGCTCGGTGGTGGTCAAGGATATTCCATCGAATGTTGTGGCGGTGGGTAATCCCTGTCGTGTTCTGCGCCCAATCACCGACGAAGACAAACTCAAATCGTGGGATAGGGTGTAGTTATGCGTTATATAGAAAAATTATTAACTTTGTAGAAGAATTAATACCGACCACTATGACACCGATAGAGTTTATCGAAAAGTTTCGTGAGGCGTTTGGCGAGGCTGCGCCGCTACCCATTGCGTTTTGGTATGGCGATGAGGCTGTTAATGTCGAGAGCCGTGTACCGCGATGTATGATTGGCGCAATCCGCAAGGTGTGCGAAGGTGGCGCACTGACACTCACAGCCGAAAATGTGCAGTGCGGAGGTGGTGCGCTATATACTGCATTTCGTCCTATGCCCGAACGTGTGCCGTTGTTTGTGTCGGAAACGGAACATTATAAGCAGAAGCCCGAACAGGTTCGTTCATATGTTGAGGGCCTTGAAATCGAGATTACTAATAAGCCATATCTTAACTTTGTAAGCGTTGATAAATTAGATAGTTGGGAAGGCGTTGAGGCGGTCGTGTTTTTTGCTACACCCGATATTTTGTCTGGACTTTGCGCATGGGCATTTTACGATAATGATGCTGATAATACTGTTGTAACGAGGTTTGCGTCGGGTTGTGCTGCGGTGGTTTCGTTTGCCACAGTCGAGAACCGCAAATGTGGTCGGAGTTGCTTCCTTGGAATGTTCGATCCCTCGGCACTGCTTTACTACTTATCTATTACCGCTGTATTCCTTCTCCTTACGGTGCGCGTTTACGACAAGCGCCGTTGGGGTTGATAGGAAAGGGGTGCTTTGAAATGAAGAGTTTTAATAAAAACAGCAAAAACTGTATATTATTTAACCAATTTTCTGTTAAATTCTATTTTTTATTGCTGGATTCGCAACTTTTT
>CALEPD010000268.1 GCA_937910265.1 uncultured Bacteroidales bacterium | reverse complement strand
AGAAAACGGAATGGTTCGTAACATCGGAGACGTTGAGACAATTGTAAGCCAATACCTCCGTGGTGACAGCAACATTGAAAATCATAAAAAATGGGATGAACCGACCATTCGGTGTGAAGGTTTTGAATTACTGGAAATTGGCGTACGCAAATCAGAAGGTACTTACGATGAACCCATCCACATGAACGAAGCTTTTGAATTAGCAATACGTTATCGCATCACAGACCCATTCAACCAATTTCACCTCACTTTCCATTGGAAAAACGAACAGGGCAACAAAATATTTTCCTCAAGCGGAAGAAGTCAAGATCAGATACCACTGGAACACAATGTAGGAGAATATGTTCAAACATGCCACATACCTGCCAACTATCTTAACTGGGGCAAATACACACTCGACCTCTTGGTGGTAAAAGACCGCAAAAATGTGATACGGGCAGAAAACGATGTCATTTCATTTGAATTGGCTGATATTATCCGTCCTATGGGAGTATGGATGGGAAAAGAACCCGGTGACATCCGTCCACAATTCAAATACACAGAAACACGTTGCCAATGAGAGCCATGAAACGGATTAGCGTAACCGAACCTTTGATGCCGGACCTCGACGAGCTTCAGTATTTACTCAAAGAGATCTGGGCCAGCAAATGGATCACCAACAATGGGCAATTTCACCGACAGCTCGAGAATGCCCTTGCCGAATACTTAAAAGTTCCATATATAAGCATCTTCACAAACGGGACACTTCCTTTAATAACAGCACTTCAAGCCCTTCGGATAACAGGAGAAGTAATCACAACACCCTACAGTTTTGTCGCCACCACCCACGCACTCTGGTGGAATGGCATAAAACCGGTATTTGTCGATATCGACCCATCTAATTGCGGACTTGACCCCGATAAAATCGAAGCAGCCATCACACCCAACACTACAGCCATAATGCCTGTACATTGCTATGGAAAGCCCTGCGATACAAAAAAAATACAAGCTATTGCCGACAAATACGGACTCAAAGTGATATATGATTCTGCCCATGCATTTGGCGTAGAAGTTGACGGACAAAGCATACTAAATTCCGGTGACATGAGCACATTAAGTTTTCATGCAACCAAAGTATTCAACACATTGGAAGGCGGTGCACTGATTGTAAGAGATGCACAAACAAAGAAACGCATAGATTATTTAAAGAACTTCGGATTTGCCGGAGAAACAGAGGTAGTGGCACCTGGAATCAATTCGAAAGTGGACGAAATCCGTGCCGCATACGGATTACTCAACCTCAAACAGATTGACCGAGCCATCGAAGCCCGTCATCAAGTGGCCATAAAATATAGAGAAGCTTTGCGCCATGTACAAGGAATCACTTTTTTCAACGACACTCCGGGTGTAAGACACAACTACAGTTACTTTCCAATCTTTGTGGACGCCGAAAAATATGGAAAGACACGGAATCAACTATATAACGATATGAAAAATAACGATATCTACGGACGTCGCTATTTTTATCCATTGATAAGCAATTTCGCCACATATCGAGGACTCCCTTCCTCTTCCATGGAAAACCTTCCCAATGCAACCCGCATGGCAGAACAGGTTATCTGTTTACCAATGCACCATAACTTGAGTGAGGATGATATTGAAAGAGTGATAGAAACAATAGTTAATAAACATTAAGATGAAGAACTCACTCCTAAAAATAATATTCCATTTTTTTGTGGTAAAATATCATAAAATAAAAAGCTTTAGAGGAGGATGGATGCTTTCTCATATTTTTTACAATGAATATAAGAATCGTAAAACACCTCTAATTAATTTAATAAAAATACATTTAAAAGGTTGGAGTTATACCGATTGGTCCACCTGCGGGATAAATGATGCTAATAGAAAAAAATATTTGTCCACACGAGATTATTGTTCCTTACATCCATTAAACGGCATTTACAGTGGCTGGATAGACGACAAGCTAATACTTAAATATATTTTACATGGAACTGATGCAGGCGTATATATGCCTGAGTACTACTACCAATTTACAGAATCAGGAGAAATAATACCTTTAATGGATTTGAAATCATCTATAACCACACACACATACAACGATGTACTTGATTTGATAAAAAGCAAGCGAGCCCTTGCTTTAAAACCGATAAAATCAAGTCTTGGCATCGGTTTCTACAAAGTTGAATATACCGATGGTTTCTTTTTCATGAATGGGGAAAAGATGGACAGAAGCACCTTTCTTCAAAAGCTAAAGTCACTTAAAAACTATATAGCAACGGAATATCTATTACCACATGCTGAATTTGCAAAATTCAGTAGCAGCTGTGTAGGTTCTGTACGTTATATCTTGGCCAGAAATTCGACTAATGAACTGATCAATATATATTCTGCGATGAGAGTTGGAACAAAACGAAGTCATTATGTAGACAATTACGACGCAGGCGGTGTTCTGCATATTGTAAACGATGGAAAATATGACTATGGCAATGTCTATGACTTTGAAAACAACAAAAACCAAACAATCCATCATCATCCCGATAACGGCATACGGCTAAAAGGTGAAGTTCCGCTATGGCATGACATTGTTATAGCCTCACAAAAAATTGCACAAGCCATTCCTCAACTAAAGTATATGGGTATCGACTTTTGCGTCACCAATGAAAACAAGGTAAAAGTTATCGAAATAAATTCCTTACCAGCATTTAAATTTGTACAAGTGGATAAAACCGTATTTGAAAAGGGATTATCTGGAGATTTTTTCAGAGAACGATTATGCAATTAGTGTAATATGCATTCTAAAAAAATTCTTTTATTGGGAGGTTCTTACCAACAATTGGTTGCCATAAAGGCAGCAAAAGCGATGGGATACTATACTATTGTTTGCGATTATCTTCACGACAATCCAGGGCAATATGAAGCCGACAAATACTATTGTATCAGTACAACCGATGTTGAAGCGGTATATGACGTAGCTTCCAAAGAAAATGTTGATGGCATACTTGCTTACGCGTCCGACCCGGCGGCATTGCCAGCAGCCATAGTGGCAGAACGACTGGGATTGCCAACAAATTCGGCAACGAGTGTGGAAACTGTTGGATTGAAAAACTCGTGGCGAAGTTTTTTGAAAAAGAATGGTTTTGCTTGTCCCAAAGCTTATTCTTTCCATTCCGATACACCCATCGACAAGATAATAGTCAATACGCAAAAATTCAAATTCCCCTTGGTGGTAAAACCCACTGATTCGTCAGGAAGTAAAGGCGTCACTGTACTAAACGCATGGGACGAGCTCGAAAAGGCCATAACGGTAGCGAATTCATATTCTCGCAACAAAATACTTATTATTGAAGAATATATTCAACGAGGTTTTCCATCTGTGATAGGAGGCGATATATTCGTATGGGATGGAAGAATCGTATTATACGGAGAGATGGAATGCCTTAGAGACGAGGTCTACAGTCCTTTAATTCCAATTGGGGAAAAAAGTCCCACATCACTTAGTTTCCAACAAACAAAAAATATTCACAACGAATTACAGAGAATCATAACAGCTTTGGAAATCCGATTTGGTGAACTGAATATTGAAATTATCCTTGATGCTGAAGATAATGTGCATTTTTTAGAAATTGGTCCACGAGCAGGGGGCAATATGATTCCCCTACAACTTAGCGACATTTTTGGGATCGATTTAGTTAAAGCCAATATTCAAGCTGCCATCGGAGAAAAGCCTGATTTTATAGGACATAACATCGTTGCCAACCCTGGTTACTTTATGCACTATGTATTGCATAGTTACGAATCTGGGAAATTGAAAAGGATCGATATTGACGAACGGGTAAATCAGTATATTTATCGGAAAGTTATCTATAAACACGAGGGGGATAATATCGAGATATTTGACGGAGCCGGAAAAGCGCTGGGAATACTTTTTCTGCATTTTAACACAGCAGACGAAATGGATTTCTTTTGCAACAATCACAACAAACTTGTCAAAGTAAACTTATACAAATGAAAAATTTAATCATAATAGGCACTGGCAAAACAGCTAACTATGTCTACGAATTTGTTAAGTACCATCGGTTATATACAATTGTTGGATTTGCTGTAAATAAAGAATTAAAAAAAAACGACCGACATAATAGCCTGCCTGTGTACACATTAGAAAATCTTGAAGAAGAATACGGCAGTTCTAATTTTTGTGTTTTTGTAGCATTGCTCTGGAATCATCTGAATCGCGACCGAAAACATTTATATAATTATTGTAAATCAAAATCATGGGAAATGGTCAATTTAATATCTCCAACTGCGATAGTTAGAGGTAATATCATGGGTGACAATTGCTGGATACACGATTATGCAATAATTCAGCACAATGCCACACTCGAATCAAACATAATTTTAATGTCTCAGGCTTTAATTGAGCCAAACACACACATTTCCTCACATTGCTTTTTGGGTTCAAAATCCATAATAGGAGGAGGGTCTTCTATCGGAGAACAATGTTTTGTTGGATTTAATGCTGTCATATTTGACGACACAATCGTCGGGAAAAAGTGTATTATAGGAGCCTGCACTGCAGTCAAACGAAACATGCCCAATTTCTCAAAGTACACAACCACATCGGACAATTTTAAATATAAACAATATTCCGAAAATCAAATCGAAGAAAAGCTGATTTCCTCATTAAACAAACGATGAGTCACTATTCACATACCCAATTTGATATCAACACCTCAAAAACAATCAACCAAAGAATTAAGCCGACAACACAACCATGGAAAACAACAATCATTTAGTGGCAGTACAATGCATGACTTACAACCAATCGCAATACATCCTCGATGCATTGAATGGGATTACCATGCAGGAGACATCTTTTCCATTTGTTGTGCTGGTTGTGGACGATGCATCAACCGATGGGGAACAGGATATTATCCGGAGATATGTGACGGAGCAATGTGAGACTACAAATACCGAAATAGCCTACGAAAAAGAAACCGACTATGCACATATTGCCTACGCACAACACAGCACCAATCGCAACTGTTTTATCGCGACCATCTATCTAAAAGAGAATCATTACGGTCAACGTAAATCAAAAACGCCATATATAGCGGAATGGCGCGACCACGTCAAATATATTGCCATATGCGAAGGCGACGATTATTGGATTGACCCACAGAAACTACAACGACAGGTGGATTTCATGGAAACACACCCTGATTATAGTCTTTGTTGTCATAAATATAAGATTTACGAACAAAATACTGGTTTATGGTATCCGAAATCATATGAACCTATCCATTGCGAAGATACTGATTTCACTTTCGAACGAAATGACAATTTAATCACATGGATCACACAACCTTGCACGCTACTCTTCAGAAAGGACTGCTTACCTGATATTAAAAAGTATAATTATAAATATTATCGTGATGTACATTTAGCGTATCACTTACTTGAAAATAAAAAAGGCTATTGCTTTGCATTCGAGGGGTCGGTATATAGAATGTGCTCGTCTGGCATTTACGCATCTTTAGATTATTTAGAAAGAAGAGTTATCGGATGCCGCGTATACTCAGAAATATTGAAAAACAATATAAATGACCTACAACTTATCAATGAATTGAACCTATGGAATACAAGTTTATTGAATGAAATTCGAAATCGCATTTACAATCATATTCCAACAAAAAAAATTACACAAGCCATTGTGGTTCACTTAAAAACACAATACTTATTATTTGGGTTCCGGAAAACACTAATATCTATACGAAAAATAATAAAATCAACCATCTTAGGCATATTTCATAATACTAAAAGGGCTTAGCAATAACCATTTCATTTTCATCTTAACTCCTCTAATAAATCAGACTGCACAGTCCTCAATCATTCCATGTCAACAGCTATTGAATTCAACCATATCAGCAAATTATACCGACTCGGATTG
>CALEPD010000267.1 GCA_937910265.1 uncultured Bacteroidales bacterium | reverse complement strand
GAACCACATCAACCCAACGAGCGCCCAGTCATACCTATGACAGTGCCGGGCTCTATACAGTACAACTTATAGCCACTAAAGCAAACGGATGCAAAACAGCAGACACCATGACGCGTGACATACTTGTTATTGGAGGCAACCATGCCCGTCTACAGAACAATATGTCGTGTAGCGGAGAGCCCATGCAAATTGGGCCACAGCCCATGACAGGATGCCAATATCTCTGGATTTCAGGATCAGTAAGCGACAGCACCATTGCCAATCCGTGGATTACCACGAGCGGTGACTATGTACTGCAAACTACTGCCGATGCAGGATGTATACAGATAGACACCTTCCGTATAGACTTTATCGAACTCATCGATTCGATAGTAATCACCCACCCCCGCTGTCCGGGAGACTCGAACGGACAAATTGAAATAATTGCCAACAGCACCAGCCCCAACCAAATTGAATATACCATTAACGGTGTTCCCACAGAAGACTCCATTATCAGCGGACTTCCAGGAGGCATCTACATGATTGAACTGACCGATGGTTTTTGTGAAAGTAGCCAAGAGGTTCGTTTGCGGGCACCTCAATCCCCGCCACTCAACAAAGAGATGCAACAATGGCTATGCAATGACAGTTGCGAAGCATGGATACACCTCCGATGGGGAACAGTTGACACTTTGCTGCAGAACCTATGCGAGGGTGTTTATATCACCACACTCACCGACTCTATTGGATGCACCATCACAGACACCAGTGCGATTGTTGTACAACATTCGCTTGACAACATAACAGCTTGGGCAGACGACACGAATCTGTTTCTCACCCAAAGTACAATGCTGCACACCACACAATGCAACGGCTGCACATACTCGTGGACACCGGCAGAAACGCTGAACAATCCCACATCGCCTACACCAACCGCCACACCGATAGACACAACCATATACATTGTTGTGGTTACAGACAGCACTGGATGCACAAAAACAGACAGTGTGAAAATAAACTGCACCGAATTACTGTGTGGACCTGAAAGCATATTCATCCCCAATGCGTTCACGCCCAACTCAGACGGCATTAATGATTACTTGGAATTCAAGGGAAAATACATCATTGATTTCCATTTCGCCCTTTTCACCCGATGGGGAGAATTGGTATGGGAAAGCCGCAATATAAACGACACCTGGGACGGCAAATACCGCGACAACTGGTGTATGCCCGGCGTGTACATGTACACCTGCAAAATAACCTGCGAAACAGGGGAAGAGTCGTTGCTTAAAGGCGACATAACTATCATACGATAAAACCCAATATGAACACCTCCACAAAACGCCGTAATCCGACCATACAAGCAGACCAATTCATCATTGGCTGCCTGTATG
>CALEPD010000266.1 GCA_937910265.1 uncultured Bacteroidales bacterium | reverse complement strand
ATGGACAATTACACGGGAATTAATGTTTTAACTGAACGCGAATTACCATTAATTGTTTGCGGACAACGAATATACAACAGGTCGTCAACGATTGAACGCGAATTGAAATTAATTTGCCATTAATTACTACAATATACGCAACGTGAAACACGAATTGCATATATTACTTATAGACTACTCCAATAACTGTCAACTACTATCATAATCTATAGAACCATATAACTCGAGAACCACAAGCGGTCGCGTTAATCCTCGTAGCCGTTGGGATTGTTCTTTTGGAAATTCCAACTGTCCCGGCACATTTCTTCGATACCGAATTTTGCTTCCCAACCCAATTCAGTCTTTGCTTTTGCCGGATTGCAATAACAAGTAGCAATATCGCCGGCACGGCGGGGTTTGATGCTATAAGGAACCTTTAGGCCATTGGCTTTCTCGAAAGCCTTCACCACATCGAGTACACTGTAGCCATGACCCGTTCCGAGGTTGTAGATAGCCAATCCCTTGTTTTGCTGTATAGCCTTTAGCGCGCAAACATGTCCGTTGGCAAGGTCCACTACATGAATGTAATCGCGTACTCCGGTTCCATCGTGGGTGTCATAGTCGTTGCCAAATACACCGAGTTCATTGCGAATGCCGATGGCAGTCTGCGTAATATACGGCATGAGATTGTTGGGGATACCGTTAGGGTTTTCACCTATGAGACCGCTCTCATGAGCACCGATGGGGTTGAAGTAACGAAGCAGCACCACATTCCATTCCGGATCAGCCTTCTGTACATCCATCAACACCTGTTCGAGCATCGACTTGGTCCAACCGTATGGATTGGTACACTGCCCCTTTGGGCACTCTTCGGTAATGGGGATGATGACAGGGTCGCCATAAACAGTGGCAGAAGATGAAAATATAATATTCTTGCAACCGTGACGACGCATTACATCCACCAGTACGAACACCCCATTCATGTTGTTCTCGTAATACTCGAGTGGTTTTTCGACAGATTCGCCTACAGCCTTGAGGCCAGCGAAATTGATCACCGCGTCGAACTTATGCTCAGCAAAGAGATTGTCCATAGCTTCACGGTCGCGGATATCAGCCTCAACAAAGGGGACTTCCTTTCCCGTAATTGAAGCCACACGACGCAAGGCTTCCGGTTTCGAGTTTGAGAGGTTATCGACTACGACCACATCATGGCCAGCCTTATATAATTCGACTGCAGTATGAGAGCCAATATAGCCACATCCGCCAGTTAAAAGAATTTTCATAGAGCAAAATTAAAATTGTGCAATCTGATAGCGAAAAATTATGATCTTAATAATTCAATTGTATAATCAAAGTGGAACGATTCGCTGGGGTTGAGTCGATGTATATAGTCGCGTTGCGATATATCGCCATTGAAGTTGATGGTATCGGCACGTCCGCACCAGGGTTCGATACAACAAAAAGGTGTTTCGCTGCCTTTGGGAGCCCAAAGCCCCATGACTTCGGCCTGAGAAGATGACACAGACAGATAGGGGTTGGCAAACTTGTCACACAATACCACCTTGTCGACCTGTGCTTCCTCAATCACCAATGCATCGTTGGCAAACAGTTGGGAGGTGATGGGCAAACGACCATCGGCAAGATGCATCAAACATTTATCGTTTGGCACGACATACCCCTGCTGCAAAGAGGAGCAATTCAAAGCGATGACCCTCTCCCCTTTCTTGTAACATTCGAAATAGCCATGCACTTCATCGCTGGAGTTGAAATCGGGATAGAGGAAACCCGGATGCGCACCAATCTGAAAGAACATCGGCTTGTCGTCATTGTTGGTCACGAGCCACGAAGCTGTCAGCGCAGACCCGATGAGTTTATAGCATACCACGAGTTCGAATTGGTACGGATAGACCTCAAGGGTGGTATGGTTGGCAACAAGACGCAGTTGATTATCGCTGATTTGCTCAAAATAACTATCGCGAGCGAAACCATGCTGCGACATTGGGTATGCCCTATCCTCTACATGATAGCAATTGTCGAACACCTTTCCCACGATAGGAAATAGTATGGGCGCATGACGAGCCCAAAAACGCTTGTCGGCCGACCATAGATACTCGTGGCCATCCTTCCTGAGGCTGGTGAGTTCAGCGCCTTGTTCGGAAATTGAGATGGATATGAGGGAATTGGAGAGGAACATTTTTAAAGTTTAGAGTTGATAGTTGATTTACGAATATGCAACAATTTCATCATCAAGGGTTGTACATGAAATGACGTTTTCATGTACAGACTTTTATCCTTTAATAGATTCTATGGTTGGATAGTTATTATCCGAGATATTAGAATGATTTAAGAACAGAATAACCAAACCGACATTGATATAATAGTTTACATTACCTATTTTCTCTCCCCTTAAGATTTATGATTTGCTCAGCATCTTGTGGAGGAACATATACGACTTCACCATCATTTCTTTTAATTTTGTTCCAGAGGGTGTTCTGAGTCCAGCATCATTGTTTTCTAATATCGCCTGTATCTGTTTTATTGTCTTGTTTGTTAACAAACGCTTTGTTCAAACAATTCAGCCAATCATTTGTGTGAACGACTGAGCTGTTTTCAATATATATTGACACTAAATCAAAAATATAAAGGCAGTTGTGAAATATTATATTGTTTTGACATTGGCATAGGATATTGCTTTTATAAAAAAACAATAAACTATACTATACTATCTAAAATACACTTCACGATATACCTCACGTCTTCTTCTGAGACGCATGGGCCTGAAGGGAGGCACATTCCTTTTTTGAAGAGTTCTTCGCTGACGCCGTTGAGATATGCAGGGTTGTCTTTATAGACAGGCTGTTTGTGCATAGGTTTCCAGAGAGGGCGAGCCTCGATGCCGGCTTTGTCAAGGATGATACGCAGAGCCTCGACGTTCTTGTTAGGCTGGCAGTCTGTTGTAAGTGTTGATGCGGCATGAGTGACGCTGCCTGCGCCTCCCACAGCACCTTGTACGGTCTCGGCGTAAGCAAGTTCTTCGCCTTTCACCTTGACCCAAGGCTCTATGGTGATAGTGTTGAGCCAGAAGTTGCTGTCGTAGTCATCAGAAGGGTTGACCTGAAGCTTGATGCCGTCAATATCTTTAAGAAGCTCTTGATAAAGTTTACACAAACGCTGGTGATGTTTGACATGCTCGTCGGCTATAGTCATCTGACCACGACCGATGCCTGCGCAGATATTAGACATGCGGTAGTTGTAGCCGATTTTC
>CALEPD010000265.1 GCA_937910265.1 uncultured Bacteroidales bacterium | reverse complement strand
CGACAGTGACAGCCACCAAGGAAGTTTTCTTATATCCCAACTTCTGCAACATAGTACCAGCGGGATAACCCATAACAGCATAGGCTATAAAATTGGCGAATACGCCCAAGGTGCCCTGCCAATTGGGGATTTGGAATTGATTTTTAAGGATATCGCCCATAGGTGAAGCCAAATTGGTAACGAATGAAATCATACCAAAAAGCAAAAACATCACGATGATAGGGATAATGTAATTTTTCTTTTCTTTCATAACAATTTCGATATTAACAGATAATAGCCTGATTTATTTAAATAGATATAGGGCATGTGAAATTCAAAACGACAGCACAAGGCTTTTAACACCCTTGTACTGTCGTTCCGTATAGTTAGGACAGATCAACCCTTAAGGGCTTCAGATCCTCCAACAATTTCGATAATTTCATTCGTAATGGCAGCTTGACGGGCCTTGTTGTATGACAAGCGCAGCTCTTTAAGCAATTCGGTTGCGTTGTCGGTTGCCTTTTGCATGGCAGTCATGCGCGCGCCATGCTCAGCAGCCAATGAATCGAGAATCATTCTATAGAAATGAGACCGCAGAGTGAGAGGAATCATCTCATGAAGAATGGCTTGCTTATTGGGCTCGAATATATAGTCGTTTTTTGCTTGGATTCCAGCACCTGCCGCTTCCTTATTTTGTACGGGAAGGAATTGTTCTGAAACAAGAATCTGAACAAGAGAGTTCTTAAATTGGTTATAAACAAGCTCTACTTTATCGTATTTTTTGGCACAGAAATCGTCCATTATCTGTTCAGCCAAAGATGCGATATCGTCGAAAGATGAATTGTCGAGCAAATCATCGTAAGATGCCATTACCAAGTTTTTCTGTTTCGAGAAGAAATCGGTTCCACGCTTACCCAAAGTAATCATCTGAAGATTCGAAACCGACAAGTCGGTGTAGTACTTAACACGTGCGGCAGCCTCTTTGATTACATTTGAGTTGAAAGCGCCACACAATCCCTTATTAGAGGTCACCACCAACAACAATACATTATCGGGCTTACGAATTTCATGATATGGAGTCTGGACTCCATCCTCGGTATTAATATCGCCAATAATCTCCTGCAATTTTGCAGTATATGGCCTCATTCCGAAGATGGCATTTTGTGCACGACGGAATTTGGCAGCAGAAACCATCTTCATGGCAGAGGTTATCTGCTGGGTGGAGCTTACCGAAGCGATACGGGTACGAACTTCTTTTAAGTTAGCCATAAATGAATTATACTACTTTACTTCATATTTAGCAGCCATGTCGGTAGCGACAGTGCGCAGTGTTTTTATGTCTTCCTGTTCCAATTTGCCTTTGCGTAAGTTTTCCAAAACTCCAGCATGGTTTTGTTTAAGGAAGAAGAGGAATTCTGCCTCGAAATTGCCAATTTTATCAACTGGAACTTTCTGAAGAAGGCCATTGGTACCACAGAAAATGATGGCGACCTGGTCTTCAACAGGCATCGGGGCATATTGAGGTTGTTTAAGGATTTCGACGTTGCGTGCACCTTTATCCAACACGGCTTTGGTAGCCGCATCCAAATCGGAGCCGAATTTGGAGAATGCCTCCAATTCGCGGTACTGTGCTTGGTCGAGTTTCAGAGTACCTGCGATTTTCTTCATGGACTTAATCTGAGCCTTACCACCTACACGGGATACCGAAATACCGACATTGATAGCGGGGCGGATACCGGAGTTGAAGAGGTTGGTTTCAAGGAATATCTGTCCGTCGGTAATGGAGATGACGTTGGTAGGAATATAAGCTGATACGTCACCAGCCTGGGTTTCGATGATAGGCAGAGCGGTAAGTGAACCACCACCTTTAACCTTACCCTGTAATGAAGCCGGAAGGTCGTTCATGTTGGCTGCGATTTCGTCATTCTGGATAATGCGGGCAGCACGTTCAAGCAAACGTGAGTGCAGATAGAACACATCGCCAGGATAAGCTTCGCGTCCCGGTGGGCGACGGAGCAACAATGAAACCTCACGGTAAGCAACAGCCTGTTTGCTCAAATCGTCGTAAACCACCAATGCGTTGCGGCCGGTGTCACGGAAATATTCGCCGATGGCTGCACCTGCGAAAGGAGCGTAGAACTGCATGGCAGCGGGATCGGATGCTGTAGCAGCTACAACGATGGTGTAAGCCATGGCGCCCTTTTCCTCGAGGTTTTTAACCAAGTTGGCGACAGTGGAACCTTTTTGTCCACAAGCAACATAAATACAATATACGGGGTCTCCTGCGTCGTAAAAATTCTTCTGATTGATGATGGTATCGATAGCGATAGCGGTTTTACCAGTTTGGCGGTCACCGATAATCAATTCGCGCTGGCCTCGTCCGATGGGGATCATCGAGTCGATAGCCTTGATACCTGTTTGGAGCGGTTGTTCAACGGGTTGACGGAAAATTACACCGGGGGCCTTGCGTTCGATAGGCATCTCAAAGAGGTCGCCAGTGATAGGGCCCTTACCGTCAATCGGTTCGCCAATGGTGTTGATGACACGTCCTACAAGACCTTCACCGACTTTGATTGAAGCGATGCGTTTGGTACGTTTAACGATGTCACCTTCATTGATTGAGCTTACATCTGCGAGCATAACGACACCGACATTGTCTTCCTCTAAATTCTGAACAATACCTTGCTCACCTGATGTGAATTCGACCAACTCACCAGATTGTGCGTTATTGAGACCATAAACACGGGCAATACCGTCACCGACGGTCAACACGGTGCCCACTTCCTCTAACTGAACGCTCAGATCGACATCAGCCAACTGTTTCTTCAATATCGCCGATACTTCAGCAGGTTTGATTTCTGACATATAGTTACTATTTTATAATTTACTTTCGTATTTATTAGCGCCAAATTCCTTACGTAATTTGGAAAGTTTGGCATCGATGCTAGCATCGTACATGTTGTTATCGAATTCCATCTTGAACCCACCCATCATCTTGTTGTTGACAGATGTCTCAATCTCGACTTGTTTACCAGTAAAATCGCTGACAAGCTGGGTGATAAGTTGCAGGGATTGGGAATCAATCTCAGAAGCAGAAACGACTTCGGTAAGGATGATGTTCTTACTTTTGCGATACATCTCGACAAAGGCATCGCTGATACCCCGAAGGTTAACCGAACGATTTTTGCGGACGACGAAAAGCAGGAACATTAAAGAAGTTTTGCAGATTCTGGCTTCAAACAAATCGGTGACAATATTTATTTTCTTGTTGACCTTGACAACCGGATTTTTGAAGATGAGATTCAACTCTCGGTTTTCAGAACAAACATCATTAACCAAGCGCATATCATTGGCAACGTCATCCACGACTCCCTGTTCGGAAGCCAGCAGAAACAATGCTTTAGCGTAATTGGTATTTATTCTATAATCTTCCATGGGAATTAGTTCAGGTGTGCATTTTCAAGTTCCTTTTCGACCAGCTTAGCAGCCTTGGTTGTATCGGACAATTCGTCGTTGATCAATTTCTCGGCAATTTCGATAGAAAGGTTTGCAATCTGATTTTTAAGGTCATGTACGGCTTTGAGTTTTTCGTAGTTGATTTTTTCGCGAGCGCCCTCAACGATACGATCCGACTCTTCCTGAGCCCTTGCTTTAGCGTCTTCAATAATTTTCTCGCTTGTCAGACGAGCATTTTGGAGAATTTCATCGCGTTTGCGTTTTGCTTCCTGAAGAATGCTTTGATTATCGGCTTCGAGTTGTTTCATTTCCTCGCGAGCCTTTTCAGCCGCGTTGAGAGCAGAAGCGATATCTTCTTCGCGTTTCTTAAGCATTTTGAGCATCATCGGCCAACCAAACTTCGCCAAAATAAAGACGAGGATGCCGAATGAGATTGCCATCCAAAAAATCACGCCAATGCCGGGACTAATTAAAGGATTATTCATATAATGACTTATCTAATCTTCAATATACTAATTTAATCACAAATGATAAAGATTTGGGTAAGTGCCAATCGCACTACACCCAAATCTTTTTGCGATGCTACTTGAGGGTTACCAACAAGCAGACAACAACTGCGAAGAAGGCAACACCTTCAACCAAAGCGGCAGCAATAATCATGGTAGAACGGATGTCACCACCAGCCTCGGGCTGACGTGCCATACCTTCCATTGCACCACCACCAATTTTTCCGATGCCAATACCAGCAC
>CALEPD010000264.1 GCA_937910265.1 uncultured Bacteroidales bacterium | reverse complement strand
GACAACCCTATCAGGAAAAGTGCAAAAAAATGTCAACCAAAATCAGGAAAAGACATTATCACTTTTAACGGTTACAAAAGTATTGGTTTATTGTTACAGAATTGTTAAGATGAATGGATAAAAGGCTACGGCAGTTTGGGGCAGCGCTGAGACCGGAGCAAACCGGGACTTTTATGGACAGACGGCGGAAGCAGGAACAGCAAAAAAAAGAGCAGATGCCGGAGACACCTGCTCGATAAGAGTATTCAAACTTAAATTGGACATGCCGGGCTCTTAGTGCTGGCGGTCCTCGTGGCGGCGTGAATCGTCGATGCCTTCGGTAACGTTGATGATGTAGTCGCCAAGTTTCTCGTAGAGGGCATAAGCGCCGCTATAGAGCGAGCCTTGAGTATAGCTATATCGGTTGTCGCGCACGGCTGCGAGATGGCGGCTACGCAAATCGTCGCGGCAAGCGTTGATGTCCTCTTCTATACGGTAGGCCCGGTCGATGTCGTGCTTATCGTCATCGAGGTCGAGGTTGGCATCCATCAACAGCAAGGCTTGCTCGACTTTTGACTCGATATTGCGGAGGTTAAGCTGTTCCTCTTCACCCAAAACGATGCCTTGTTCGCGGCGCGACTGCTCGAGTTTGGCGAGATGGAAAATGCCGTCGCCGAGACTCTCGAGGTTGTCGATTTCACGGAGCATGCACAGTACGTCCTGCGAAGTTTCTCCGCTGGTGCTGTGGGCGGCCACCTGCTTGAGGAATTCGGCAATCTCCAGTTCCATGTTGTCGGTGATTTCTTCGTATTTAGCTATGCGTTGCGAGAGTTCCTTGTATTCGTCACCCTGTTTTGAAGGCAGTTCACGCAAGAAGGAATACATCTTGAGCACCCGCTCGGAAAAGACCTTGATTTCGCGGCGTGCCGTTTCGAGATTCAACTCGGCAGTGCTCAACGTACCGACAGAGATATAGGAAAGCTGCTTGTTTTCCTTCATGACTTCGGGTTCCTTCACCATGCGGACAACAATGCGTTCGATAAACGGGATGAACCACACCAGAATAGATGTGTTGATGATATTGAAACAGGTATGGAACAACGACAATGCAACGGGGATGGCCGCCGGCGACAGATAAGGATCGGCACCCTCCATCTTAAATGTAAGGAACGATATGCCCTTGAGGAACGGATAAAAGACCACGAGCATCCATATAACACCTATGACATTGAAAACAAAATGGGAACGTGCAACACGTTTGGCATTGACATTGGCGACAGACGCGGCGATGTTGGCTGTGATGGTGGTACCGATGTTTTCGCCCAACACCAAGGCGGCGGCAGCCTCGAAACCAATCCAACCCTGTGCGCACATGACAATTGTGATGGCCATCATGGCCGAAGATGACTGAACGATGACGGTGCAGAGTGTACCTATCAACACAAATATCAAGACCGAAAGATACCCATAGCCACTGAAGCGTGCTATGCCTTCGAGCACCTGGGGATAGGCGGAAATATCGGGTATGCTGTTTTTGAGCATCTCCATACCCATGAAGAGGAAGGCAAATCCGACAAGGAACTCACCAATGTTTTTCAGCTTATCCTTGTTCGAAAAGATGAAGGGCAACGATATTGCGATGATAGGAATAGCCAAAGCGGCAATTGATAGTTTCAGCCCGAAAATGCTAATAATCCAAGCCGTAATGGTGGTACCGATATTGGCACCCATAACCACAGCAATGGCACCCGACAACGAGAGCAATCCGGCGCTTGCGAAACTGACAGTCATAACCGTTGTTGCGGACGAGGACAGGATGACCGAGGTGACCAATGTACCGGTAAGCACACCGCTAAGCGGCTTGGAAGTCATGCGCGACAAGACCAACCGCATTTTGTCGCCCGCTATTTTCTGCAAGCCCTCACTCATCACCTTCATACCGTAGAGGAAGATACCCAACGAACCAACGATGGTTAAAAAACCTGAAATAAAACCCATTACATTCATGCTTTTCCCATATTATGTCTTATACTGAAATAGGTTGACACATTTAGGAACAAAAAATGTGTAAAAAGT
>CALEPD010000263.1 GCA_937910265.1 uncultured Bacteroidales bacterium | reverse complement strand
CCATGACCGAGCAGGTCCTGCCTTATATTAGGTTAAAGGTAAAAGGTGAAAGGTTAGAGGCGAGGGGCGAGATTATCCATCGCACGATTTTAGTCCACGGCATTCCAGAATCTAAGCTTGCCATGCAGATTGAAGATTGGGAGAATGCGCTGCCATCATATATTCATCTTGCCTATCTGCCCAAAGATGGTATGATTCGTTTGCGATTGAGCAGTTATGGCGAAGCAACAGAAGCAGAGGTCCTGTCGCATATAGACACCCTTCTCCCGCTTATCAGCGACTATCTGCTTGCCACCGAAGACATCTCGCTTGAGGCACTGGCAGGCCGCTTGCTTAAGCAACAGGCTATGACAATCGCTACCGCAGAGAGTTGTACAGGGGGTCGTTTGGCTGCTGCACTCAATGCGCAATCCGGCTCCTCTGCTTACTATATGGGTTCTGTGGTGGCATATGACAATTCCATCAAAGAGCAAGTCCTTGGTGTACAGCGTGATACATTGATGCAGTATGGTGCTGTCTGCGAACAAACCGTCCTCCAAATGGCGGAAGGTGTTCGCACTCTTATGCACACAGATTTTGCCATTGCTACCTCGGGTATAGCTGGTCCTACGGGTGGAACCCCTGACAAACCAGTAGGTACCGTATGGATAGCTTGGGCTACGCCAACAGGAACAGAGGCCCAGTGTTTTCATTTCGGTGTAGCTCGCGAAAGGGAACAAATTACTCTTCGTGCCGTGACTGAAGCACTTGTTAGATTAGTTAAAACACTTTCCACCCGGAGCGCGGCAGGATGTTGATTGCCGCGCAACGTTGTCAGTATTGTCGTTAATATAAAATAACCATGGAATTTATTAATGAGTTGTTTTTAGCGCCCTCTGTGACTCAATCAATAGTTATGCTAACTTTGGTTGTTTTCTTGGGACTTTGGGCTGGTGAGCATGTCAAGGTCAAGAACTTCACTTTCGGAGTTACTTGGATTCTCTTTGTGGGTATTGCGCTGAGCAGTTTTGGAATGCAGATCGACCCGACAATCATCGCGTTTGTTAAGGAGTTTGGTCTGATTCTGTTCGTTTACTCGGTCGGTATGCAGGTCGGTCCGAGTTTCTTCTCGTCGTTTAAGCAGGGAGGTATGCGTCTGGTCGGTATCGCAACGGCAATTGTGCTGGGTGGCGTACTGACGGCCTACATCATACATTTGGTAACGGGGACGCCGATTCCCACGATGGTCGGTGTGCTGTCGGGTGCCGTAACCAATACCCCCGGTTTGGGTGCTGCTCAGCAGGCGTATACCGATTCGACTGGCGTGAACGATCCCACAATTGCAATGGGTTATGCCGTTGCATATCCGTTGGAATGCAAATTCGAAGATTTAATAACACATATAATTTCATTACAACTATGGCAAAAATCGAAACTTACGATTTCAAAGGCAAGCGCGCAATCGTTCGCGTGGATTTCAATGTGCCTCTCAACGAGAATGGCCAGATCACCGATGATACCCGTATCCGCGGTGCGCTCCCCACTCTCAAAAAGGTACTCGCTGACGGCGGCAGCCTTATCATTATGTCGCATATGGGCAAGCCCAAGGGCAAGGGGAATGCTA
>CALEPD010000262.1 GCA_937910265.1 uncultured Bacteroidales bacterium | reverse complement strand
CAGCGAGGTGAGGTGATTTTCGAACGAGTTGATGTTGGTGAAGTTGATGTTGGTGGTGATGGTTTTGAAGAGCCGTGAGTAGGCTTTGTAGACATCGGGGTATGATTTGCCGCAGCGGAGTTTGAGTTTGTTTTTGAATGAATCGATTTGTTTCGGGTAGCTGTTGGGGCCGAGAATGCTGTCGATCATTGTGGTTTGGAACGAGTAGAGGCTCGAGAGCAGCTGTATTTGTTGGTCGCTGAAGTTGGAGTTTTTAAGGTTGTAGCGGTTGTATATGGCCAGGTAGGCGTAGTAATAGTCTTTGAGTTTCAGCACTTCGTCGCTGCCGGCATTGGGATTGGGTGTGTTGCAGATGGAGGAGATGGTTTTGTGATGCTCGTTGATGGCGAGTATCTTTTCGGAGGCCAACCGATTGCGGCTTTCCTGCTCTTCCTCCATTTTTTTACGCAGTTTTTCCTCCTCGATGCGTTGCAACTCTTCCTGATGTTCCAGTGCCTTCTGTTTGTAGAGTAGGTTGAGGTTTTTGGCACACGAGGCCAATTGTTTCATCTTTTTAGAATGCAGTGCGTAGTCGGAGATGACAAGTGTGCTGTCGATATGGATGATGCTGTCGCGCATTTCGTAGTCGCGTTCGAGCGAAAGAATCATGAGGTTGACGTATGAGGCAATGGTGTTGCAACGCTTGCTGATGGCCATATAATCGTTGCCCATTTTGTTGATGTCGTTGATAAGGTTGAGGGTGTCGTTGAGGTAGTTGGTGTCAACGTTGTACGAAGGGGCAATTTCGTATACCGACAACGAATCCCAGGTTCGTTGGGCGTTTACTTGTTGCATCCCTACCGTTAGGATTGAGAGAAATAATATGATTAGTTTAAACTGTTTCATTTGTCTCCGTAGCTGCTTCCATCAAAACAATGGGTGCAAATGCTGTCTTTTTCTAATCCGATGGCATCAATAATGGTGTCGAGCGAGTTGAATTTAAGTGTGTCGACTCCGATGTGACGGCGGATCGTTTCTACGAGGTTGGTGTATTGTTTGCTTGTTTCGTCTTTATAGGCGGAAAAATCGGTGGTTGGTTTACCCTCGAGCTCCTCGATGATGCGACGGGTGATGAGTTCTTTGTCGTTCTTAGAGGCGGAGAAGTTGAGGAAGGGGCATCCGTAGATGAGCGGAGGACAGCTGATGCGGATATGGATGCGTTTGACGCCATAGTCGTAGAGCATTTTGACGTTGTCGCGCAATTGGGTGCCGCGAACGATGCTGTCGTCGCAGAAAACAACCTCTTTGCCTTCGAGTACCTTGCGGCTGGGAATAAGTTTCATCTTGGCGACAAGCTGTCGTGCCTCTTGGTTGACAGGGGTGAAGCTTCTGCTCCAGGTAGGGGTGTATTTTACCACGCCGCGTTTGTAGGGTATGCCTTTGCCGTTGGCGTAGCCCAGAGCGATGCCGATGCCAGAGTCGGGTATGGCACTGACGAAATCGGCGTTGACGTCGTCTTTCTTGCCCATGGCGATGCCCAGGCGGTATCGAACCTCTTCGGCGTTGATGTCTTCGTATTCAACGCAGGGGTAGCCGTAATAAACCCAGAGGAAGGAGCATATCTGCATTTTGTCTTCCGGGACTTTGAGTTGTTCGATGCCGTTGGTGGTGATTTTCACGATTTCGCCGGGGCCGACGAAACGGATGGTTTCATATCCGAGGTTGATGTAACTGTGGCTTTCGGAGGCGATGGCGTATTCGCCTTCAGCGTTTTGCCCGATGGTGATGGGCGTGCGGCCGTAACGGTCGCGGGCGGCAATGATGCCGTCGTTGGTCAAAAGCAGCATTGAGCAGCTGCCCTTGATCTTATCGTATACGTTTTGAATGCCCTCGGTGAATGATTTTTTCTGGGTGATGAGCAATGCGATGAGCTCGGTGGCGTTGGTGCTTCCCATGCTCAGCTCGGTGAATTGCTGGCCTTTGTTGAGGCACTCCTGCTCGAGTTCCTGCACATTGTTGATTTTGGAGACGGTGGCAACCGAGAAACGTCCAAGATGCGAGTTGATTACGATGGGTTGCGCTTCGGTGTCGCTGATGATGCCGATACCGAAGTTACCGGTCATTTCAGACAAGTCGGATGTGAATTTGGTACGGAAATAGTTGTTTTGGATATTGTGGATGTTGAGGTGCATGGTGCCATTGTCGATGGTGGACATGCCGGCACGCCGTGTGCCGAGGTGGGAATGGTAGTCGGTTCCGTAAAAGAGTTCAGTGATACATGGTTTGTGTGAAACTATTCCAAATAATCCGCTCATGGTTATGTGCTTGTTTTAATGTGAATACGATTCGGAAACAGTTTGGTTTCATGCTTCCGAATGTTCTGCAAAAATAATATTTTTTTTATTAGTTGTCAAAAAATATTTGTTCAGTTGTCAAAATTAATATTATTCACGATGGTTGAATCGTTGATGGTTGCCATTGTGATGGTGTTGACAAGTGCGTGCGAATAGGGTTGCTGAAGGCGTATGTAGTTGTCGGTCCATCCCTGCATGTAGTCGGCACCGTTCACTTGGTGGATGTTCGACTCCCAGAGTACGGGACGCGATTGGCCGAGTTGGCTTTGCAGAAATTCGTTTTTCTTCAGCTCGGAGAGTTGATGCAGCATTTGACTGCGTTGGCGGCGAATGGGAACAGGAACTTTGCCCTCCATTTTCAATGCGGCGGTGTTGGGACGTTCGCTATAAGTGAACACATGCAAATAACTGATAGGTATCGACTTGATGAATTGCATCGACTGGTTGAAGTCGTCGTCGGTTTCGCCGTAGAATCCTGTCATGATGTCGGCGGCGATGCATGCGTTCGGAATCTTGTTTTTGATGTAGTTTATGCGTTGTGCGTAAAGTTGGGTGTCGTAGCGGCGGTGCATCAGTTTGAGCACTTTGTCGCTGGCGGCCTGTATGGGAATGTGAAAGTGGGGGAGGAAAGCCCTTGAGTTGGCCATGAAGTCGATGATGTCGGTGGTGATGAGGTTGGGCTCGATGCTTGAGATGCGGAAGCGTTCGATGCCCTCGATTTGGTCGAGTTGTTTGAGAAGGTCGATAAACTGTTCGTTGTGGGTCTGGCCGAAAGTGCCGGTGTTGACACCTGTGAGCACCACCTCTTTTGTTCCGGTTTCGGCAATCTGGCGGGCCACAGCCACAGTTTGTTCGAT
>CALEPD010000261.1 GCA_937910265.1 uncultured Bacteroidales bacterium | reverse complement strand
CGTTGTTGGATGTGACCGAAAAAACATGGCGGTCGGACACTGCCACGCTGGATGTCGTTCCTCCACCGAGCAGACTCATCTGTGCATCCAGGAACTCCTCATTGCGGACAATCATATCATTCACCACCATCAGTTTGGCATCGAGTCCCACCAATTTGTAATAATTTTTGGCGATGTCGGCGATAAGCCTCACTTTGACAGCCTGAGCGCTCGATTCGCGGACAAGCAAATCGGAGAGTGCCGCCTTGCGGGTGCTGCGTATTTTACCCCAAAGGTCGAGTTCCCAGCGGGTCATGGTGAAACCAAATCCGTGCTCGTTGTAGGGGGTATCGCGGAAGGGGCGTTTTTGCTGGTTTTGGCTTACGGAAAAATTCATTATGGGTGCAAATTCGCCCACAGTCTTGAGGCTGTAGGACTGTGCCTTTTCGATTTGCAACATAGCGATATGGAGTGTGGGATTGTTGCGCAAACCCTCGTCAATAAGCTTACGGAGGCAGGTGTCACTGTAATAATCCTGCCACACCATGGCAGCCATGGTATTGGTGTCGGCAAAAACCGCCAGGCTGTCGGGGATATGGTACTGCGGCATATCGATCCCAGTATATTCGGGGAGGTAACTATTGAACGAACATGATGCTAAAAGAGGAATGGCAAGAAAGAATAGAACTCGAACTCGTGACATACAATTGTTTATGATGTTTTTATTTTGTGGGCACTATAACCTGGAGAGGCATTGTTAAATTTTCGTACCACAGGAGCATCATTTATTGCATACGCAAACCAAAATTGTGACAGGCAAGAGCCCGTAACTTGCTAATTGACAAATCACGTAACACGCAGACATGCAACAGATGCCCACCATTGGCTTTTTTTGCGTATATTTGCAAATTAAAAATAATAAAAACTAATATAAATATAAAAAAGACAATGGACAAACTAATTATCACCGCTGCCATCTGTGGCGCAGAAGTAACCAAAGAGCAAAACCCCGCAGTACCTTACACTGTAGAAGAGATTGTACGTGAAGCAAAATCGGCCGTTGATGCCGGTGCTGCCATTGTACACTTGCATGTACGTCACGACGACGGCACCCCGACCCAAAGTCACGAGCGTTTCCAAGAATGCGAAGAAGCCATCTACAAGGCTTGCCCTAATGTTATTTTGATACCTTCCACCGGAGGAGCTGTGGGAATGACCCCCGACGAGCGTTTGGATTCGACCAACACCACTCCCATTCCTGAGATGGCCACCTTGGACTGCGGCACATGCAATTTCGGTGACGAAATTTTCGACAACACCATGCCTACCATGCGCGCTTTCGGCAAACGTATGATGGAAAAAGGCATCAAGCCTGAATACGAGTGCTTCGAAATGGGACATCTCGACACCATTCTCACTATGGCACGCAAAGGCGAAGTGCCCGGCGCACCCATGCAGTTCAACTTTGTTCTCGGTGTACCCGGATGTACCCCTGCCACTGTTGACAACCTATGCTGGTTGGTAAACAAAATCCCCGCAGGCAGCACATGGACCGCTACCGGTATCGGCAGACACGCCTTCCAGTTGGCCGCTCCCGCCATTGTTATGGGTGGTAATGTACGCGTAGGTTTCGAGGACAACCTTTACATTGAACGTGGCGTATTGGCCAAGAGCAATGGCGAATTGGTTGACAAAGTTGTACGCATGGCCAAAGAATTGGGTCGTGGTATTGCCACCAGCGACGAAGCCCGCGAAATCCTCAATTTAAGAAAAAGATAATTTATTTCGATTCATGAAGAAAGTATTATTTATGGCACTGGCGCTCTCATGGGCGCTAGCTGCCATTGCGCAAAGCGGAGCACCCACCCAACAGATGAAAAAAGAGTGGCGTGAGTTCAAACATAAGCGCAACATAGCCCAACAATATCTAAACAGCAACATCCCGCTGGCGGAAACCCTCAACCCGGTACAACCCAAAAACATGAAATCGCTGCCCGAAGACCGCGTATGGTTTCCCGGTGAGTGGGAAGAGGTACAGGCTATTGTGGTGACTCCATACTACGAATATGTCCCTGCCACCAACCAGGGTGTTGGGCATTGGATGGCCGACCCTCTGGTAACAGGTGTTGCCACCTACTACAAATACCAAGCCGGACAAGGTTGGGTTGAACAAGGCGAAGGCCCATACAAGGCAGAAATAGACACCACGAACAACTCATTCGGCAATGTTTTTTATTATTTGATAGATGCCATCCAACTTGGAGGAGCCGAAGCATGGGTACGCATCGAAAACCAATCGGACTCGGGTGCCGTTATCAGAAAACTGCAACGCATGAACCTGCGTCACGACAATGTCAAGTTTATCGTAGGACCCGGAAACTCGTTCTGGTATCGCGACTGCGGTCCCATTTGTTTCTACTATGGCGACCAAGACAGCGTTGCCATGCTCGACTTTGAGTATTACCCAGGACGTGCGTTGGACGACTCACTGCCCTCACTTATCTACCGTCAGATGGACATACCCAATTACATCACCACCATTGAGTGGGAAGGAGGCAACTGCCTTGTTGACGGTGTGGGCATGCTTGTAACTTCCGATGCAACTTACAGGAACAATGCCGACAGCTACGGACAACTAACCTGGGACGGCCAAAATACCAACACCATCCGATACAGCCAAAAGACTCCTCTTTCCCACGCTGAGACAAAAGGTGCTCTTCAAGAATTGCTCGGT
>CALEPD010000260.1 GCA_937910265.1 uncultured Bacteroidales bacterium | reverse complement strand
GAGGCGATCCTTTCTATGAGATGGCCCGAACCATAACCCAGTCCGCTGCAGGTACCGCCTATAAAGGTTGGGACCCAAGCGAGGAATCGAGAGCGCGCTATTGGTTCATGGAAAACCATACCAACGCCGCATACGCACCACTCAGAGAAGCTTATTATTTGTACCACCGCATGGGCCTCGATATGATGACCAAAGATCAGACCCAAGCCCGCCAGAATATCATCACCTCCTTGAGAAATGTTCAAAATGTGCATAAGGTAAAGTCGAATCTAATCTCCACTAAACAGTTCATCGACGTTAAAATAGCTGAACTTGTGTCGATTTTCACACCGGCGCCACCCGAGGAGCAGAAGGCAGTGTTTGATGTGATAAAGGAAGTGAGTCCGATTAATATCTCGAAATTGAAAGACTTTAATGTTAAATAACTTAATATATACAATACTATGACACAAATCCCTATACAGAAAGAGGTAATTGACAGAATTGCCGCAGCCAAAAAAATCGCTAATCCCGGCAAAGCCTCCATCCGCGAGATGAGAAAGATGATTCAGGATGTTGAATCCGAAACAGGTATCGGTTTTGTCAAAATGGAGATGGGTATTCCTGGCATCCCGGCAGCCAAAGTCGGCATCGACGCCCAAATCGAAGCTTTGCAGAACGGCGTGGCTTCCGTTTATCCCGAAATCTATGGTACTGCTGATTTCAAGCAAGAGGCCGCCCGCTTTGTCAAACGTGACTCCGGATTGCTGTGTACCTACCGTTGGTTCAATGCAGGCAGGTTTCGCCAGCTTCTTGACACTTACCCGTTACGATGCAAAGAAAAACAAAGTGCTGTTCATCGACCCGGGTTTCCCTGTACAGAAACAACAATGCCGTGTTTTGGGCATCCCCATGAAAGCTTTCGATGTATACGAGTATCGTGGCGACAAATTGCGCGAAAAACTTGAGGAAGAATTGAAAGACGGCGATGTAGCATGTTTGATCTACTCAAGCCCCAACAATCCCGCATGGTTCTGCTTTACCGAGCATGAATTGAAGATTATTGGCGAAATGGCAAACAAGTATGGTACTGTTGTGCTCGAGGATGACGCATATTTCTTGATGGACTTCCGTCAGGATTATTCAGTTCCCGGCCAGGCTCCCTATCAGCCAACCGTTGCCAAATATACCGACAATTGGGTATTGATGATCTCAGGCTCCAAGTCGTTCAGCTATGCAGGTGAACGTATCGCTTTGATGGTTTGCAGCCCCGCATTGTACAACAAGGAATGCCCCGATTTGGCTCGCTATTATAGTCAGACTCAGTTGGGTAGAGCTTTGATTTTCGGTACATTGTATTGCCTGAGCTCGGGTACCGCCCACTCTGTTCAGTATGCCATGGCTGCCATGCTCAAAGGCGCCAACGATGGAACTTACAATTTCGTAAAAGACATCAAGGAGTACGGCGAAAAGGCTTCCGTTATGAAACAAATGTTCAAGGACAATGGCTTTTACATTGTATACGACAAGGATATGGGTGAAGACATCGGCGACGGCTTCTATTTCACATTCTGCTATCCCGGCATGAGTGGTATCGATTTGCTGAATGAGCTTATCCGTTACGGCATCAGCGCCATCTCTCTCGACATCACCGGTAGCAAACGCGAGGGAATCCGTGCTTGTGTTGCATTGGTATTGCGCGACCAATTCCCCGCACTCAAAGAGCGTCTCGAGAAATTCCACGCCGACCATCCGATTAACTAATCGAGAATCCAATAAACAAAAACAATGCCAGTTGGGTAATCTGTCTTAGCTGCATTGAAATAATAACAGGGGGCCATTTTCGAATGGCACCCTGTTTTATTGTATCTCTGAGTCGTTTTAGTATTTGATGAATTTTCTGGCACCATTGCCGACGGCGATGATATATAAACCCTTGGGCAGTCTGCTGATGTCAACAGTGTTGCCATGCTGCTGTACAAGGACACGACGTCCGGTCTCGTCAAATATCTCTATGGCAATGTTTTCGTCATTGTTTAAAAGATGTATTTCGTCTTGGGCAGGGTTGGGGTATATGCTCCAGGTGGGATTGTGGGTTGTATTCTCGATGTTGACAAAGCGGGATTCATAGCATCCTATATCCACACGTTTGCCCATCAAACGCTTGTTTCCGTCAAGGTCCTCCGCTGTCAGCAGGCTGCGGCTGCTGTCGCCGGCGTTTATGCAGGGCGATGCGGCAGTGAGATGCCAGTCTCCCAAATCAGAAATTCCGCCCACAGCAGTGGTGGGGTCGGTGAATATGCTGCGTTCCGTCATCGAAAACGTTTCGTTAAGCAAAATATTTCCGTCTCCGATGTACGCGCTGTCTCCAGTCGTGGCGCAAAATGATATGTTTGTTGCGTCAAAACGGTCAAAAGTCTCGGTGTTGCCCCATATAATGCTGTTTACTACGGTAGGAGCTTTGCTGTTGAGAATGATTCCGTATCCATCGTTGCGTACAATGTCGCAGTTTATGATCTTTGGAGTGGAGCTGCATTCAATACCAGTTGCATTGTTGTTGGATATTAAGCAGTTTCGGAGTCTTCCACTATGAATCTTAACGGCTGAACTTCCCGAATTGTTATGTATGCGGCCTCTGTCCATAACGCTGGTGTTCATCGAGATGGCAGGCTTTTCGCCACCGTCGTTGTCGATGAATGTACAGTTGTAAATCTGAGTGCGTTGGCCAAACTCCACTGCGCTTTCGCAGTTCTCGGTGGCGAGTCCGTTGCGTATGGTTAGATTGTATAAAAAGGTGTTTGCATTGCCGCCTGTGGTATGGATTGCCTGGCGTTCGTTGTTTCCGTCAATGATGGTGGGGTGCAATTCGGGATTGCAGTGTGATGCCGAGTCTTCGTTGCCGGCAAATCCTCCGCGTATGGTGATTCCGAGAGGGATGGTGAATGCGGTTTGTGCGGCTGTGTCGCCATAATAAACACCCTCTTTCATCCATACCTCTTTTTCTCTTACCGATGCTGCGGTGAAGATGTCGGAGTAGTTGCTGCTGCAGTTCTGCCACGAAGTTCCGTTGCTGTCGCCGTCGGGCGATATGTAGTATCGTTCGCAATTCGAGCCCACGCCAGACGGATACATGTCGAACACCGCGTTTTGGTCAGAAGTGAATCCCTGCATGGTTGTCAACGAGTAGTAGCCGTCTGCATAACCGCCCCATCCCCAATTGAAATGGAACAAGTTTCCGGATTCTCTGTATCCGTCGCATACAAAGGCGTGTCCGCCTGAGCTACTGCTGTTTCCGCTGTACTCAATGGGTCGGCGTTTGTCAAGTTCATCGCGCACGAGCTGAATCCAGTCGTTGTCCGAGTAACTGCCTTTATGGCGCAATACGGCGTCGAAATATCCGAAATGTTTTACTGCGTCAGGCACGTCCGACATAAAGGCACCGCTGCCGCTGGTATGGTTTGGGTTTTGGTAGTTCATATCAACGGCCACTCCGCAGTGGTAGCAGAGCTGTGATACGGCATGCCTTTGCGCACTGTTTGAGTTGTATCTGATTTTGTCAGGCATTTGTGAGTAATCGTAGAATGCGGTGTCAAATGTAACAGATAGAAATCCATAGGGTGAGTTGTATGAGTGCTCGCCGAATCCGTATGAGGGGTATTCGTAATAGCGGAATATCTGCGCCATGGCTGTGGCGACACAACCCACCACAACGTGGCTGCCGTTGTTGGTCGGGCAATAGTTATTGTACCCCGAACCCTGCTCCCATTGTGAGGTGAGAAGCTGTGCAACGTCTTTCTTCGGTGTGTAAGGAGCTAGTTTGTTGTTTATCATTTGCTCCCATTCCTTGTATATTTCGTCGTCGTAAGGCGCGTTTGCCCGTATGCCGCTGGCAATGGAGTTGCGTTGGTCGTTAACCCACGCATTGAAGTTTATAGGAAGGCGCTCCGGTGAATAGTTGCCGTTGAAAGAATATCCCAACACGGGTTTCGATCTGTCGTCGGCACTCATCATGATGAATCCGATTGTGTCGATGTTGATGATATATATGCAGGCTGTGTCGGTCGATTCCGGCAGGGTGTATAATGTGGAGTGGTGCGTGAATTCGAGGCCGGATTTGAGCGTTTCGTAGTGATAGAGGAAATTTCTACCTGCTTCAATGGCCTGGTTGATTGATATCGGTTTGGCAGTGGCTGAAAGTGACAAGAGCAAGCCTGCTGCAAAAAGGATGATCTGTTTTTTCATTTGTATTATTGGATTATTATGTTTCACATCTGGATGAATTTGCGCACATTGTCAAATACAATGTCTGCTCTGATGTCGAAGGCTTCGCGAGTGGCGTATCCGATGTGGGGGATGCAGATGGTGTTGGGTGTGTTGAGTAGGGGGTGAGCTTGGGGTAGGGGTGGTTCGGTTTCGAATACGTCGAATGCGGCTCCGGCTATTTTGTTGTTTTTCAGTGCTGACGCAACGGCGTCAATGTCGCATATGTTTCCGCGTGCTGTGTTGATGAGCGTGGCGGTGGGTTTCATCAGTGCTATTTTGTCTGCGTTGATAAGGTGGTGTGTCTGTTGGTTTGACGGGATGTGGAGCGTAACAATGTCGCTCTCTTGAAGCAGATGGTCCAGCGAGGTGTATTCGACGCCGGCCGCTTTGACTTCGTTGCGTTCTGTTCGGCTGTAGGCCAATATCCTGCATCCAAAAGCAAGCAACAGTTTTATGGTGGCGCTGCCGATGGATCCGGTGCCTATCACTCCAACAGTCTTGTTCCGCAGCTCTCTGCCCACAAACGCGCCTCTGCCGTTGCCGGTCCTGATGGTTCCGTCAAGATGTGTTATTTTTCGGTATAAGTCTATCATCAATCCCACGGTCAGCTCGCTGACGGCATGGGTTGAATAACCGGCGGCATTTTTAACCGAAATATTGTTCTTGCCGCAGTAATCAAGGTCAATGTGGTCCAGTCCGGTAAATGCTACCGACAGCATTTTCAAGTTCGGACATTGCTGTAATATCGAAGAGTCTATTTTGATATTGGATACGACGACGATGTCGGCATCCTTCATTCTGTCGACGACAACATCTGGCTCTTCCCGACGGTCTAAGTAATATTTGAAACCATGGCCCGATTCTGAAAATTCACGCTGAAGGCGTTCGAATGTCGACTGACTGATGCCGAGAGGCTCGATGACTGTTATAAGCATGGGGTGTTGGGTTATTTGTTGTGTTTGTGTTTCTTTACACTGAATCCGAATCCTCCGATTTTATCGCCAAGGGTGTAGTATTTCCCATGCGAGTAGGCGATAGGGGATGCGTGGTTTAGCTGGAACGCACCGGTGCCGTTGTCAATGTAGGATTCATCGGCGTTTATGGCAACAACCTTTGCTATAAACATGTCGTGGCTTCCCAATTCCTTGATTTCCGTCACTTGGCATTCGATGTTGAGTGGACTTTGTGCTATCAGCGGGGCTTTTACTATCTGCGCCGCCTCGGGTGTCAATTGGGTATCTTTGAATTTGTTGTAATCTCTTCCGCTTTTTACTCCGCACCAGTCGGTGGCCCGTGCAAGCTGTTCGGTAGTGATGTTTATTACGAACTCTCTTGTCCGTGTTATGATGGCGTGGCTGTGGCGCTCTTTGCGTAGTGATATATAGCACATAGGCGGGTCACTGCATATAGTGCCCGTCCATGCTACTGTTACAATGTTATATGTTTCGGCTGAGTCCCCGCAGCTTACCAGTACGGCTGGCAACGGGTAGATCATGGTACCTGGTTTGAAGGGAATTTTCATTCTCTGAATTTTTTTTCTAATTCATTTACCCAGGAATTGAATTGCTTGTCGGTTTCTGCCAGATTGGCAACAGTCTTGCATGCGTGCAGTACAGTTGCATGGTCTTTGTTGCCGCATTGAAGACCAATGATGGCCAACGACGCCTTTGTCATCTTCTTTGCAAAAAACATGGTGAGCTGGCGGGCCTGGACAATTTCCCTCTTGCGTGTGCGTGACTGGATGCTTTCTATAGGAAGGTTGAAGTAGTCGCATACCACCTTTTGTATATAGTCAATCGTTATCTCGCGCGAAGTGCTTTTCACAAACTTGTCAACCATCTGTTTCGCAAGTTCGAGGGTGATCTGTTTGCGGTTGAGCGACGATTGAGCGATGATGGAAATAAGCGCACCTTCCAACTCTCGTACATTGGTGTTTATGTTGTATGCAATGTATTCAATAACATCGTCGGGCATCTCTATGCCGTCATTTTTAAGCTTTTGGTATAGTATGTTGATGCGGGTCTTTACATCCGGGGTCTGCAAGTCGGCTGATAGTCCCCATTTCATGCGTGACACCAATCGGGGCTCCAGTCCGGCCAGTTCTGAGGGGGCTTTGTCCGATGTGATGATGATTTGCTTGTTGTTTTGGTGCAGGTAGTTGAATATATGGAAGAATGCCTCCTGTGTTTTGGGTGCTTTGTTTACCCAGAATTGTATGTCGTCAATGATCAAGGTGTCGATCATTTGGTAGAAGTGGATGAAGTCGTTGGTAGTGTTGTTTTTGCATGCATCAACATATTGTTGGAGGAATTGCTCTGATGTAACATACAATACGGTGCTGTCGTTGTTGAGTTCTTTGGTCTTGAGTCCAATGGCATTGGCGAGGTGGGTCTTGCCCAAACCTACGCCACCATATATGAATAGTGGGTTGAAGGCGGTCTTTCCAGGTTTCTCGGCTACCGACAATCCTGCGGCTCGAACGAGTCTGTTGCACTCTCCTTCGACAAAGTTTTCTAATGTGTATGCTCCGTTCAATTGTGAAGGAACTTTTCTCTTTTGTATACCGGGGATTACAAAAGGATTGGGTATTGCGACGGGGTCGTTGCTATTCTCGCTTTTGATGCTTAGAGGCATACCTATAGGAGGATTATTAATAATATGTGAACCGTTCGACGGTAGATTTGTTGATATGGGGGTGCTGGAGATGCTCTGGTCCACCACGATGCTGTATTTCAGCGATGCTGTGGGGCCCAACTGTTCACGGATAGCTCGGCTCAACAAATCGATATAATGCTCTTCTAACCATTCATAAAAGAATGGACTAGGCACCTGAATCGTCAATGTGTCGCCTTCGAGTTGCACGGGACGGATAGGCTCAAACCATGTTTTGAATAAAGTCTCACCGTTATCGCCCACTAGATTGTCTTTGATGATCAATAAACAATTTCGCCAAACTTTCTCGTAGTTTTTCTCCATTATTTTGCGTTAGTTGTTGCTGATTAAATGATTTATGAATTTCTTGTCATGTTTTGTCTGTCTTGCAAATTTGCGACATTTAATCAAGTTCTTTGGTGAAAAATAAATTTGGTTATGTTTGATTTTTTTTGTAAAGTTTTTTTTGATTTTTGTTTCAGTGGAATTGTTCCAAAATCACAATAGATTGTCTTTTACTTGTTTCCTTGTTTTAGCTGCGCAAGGTCCCGTCGAGCTGTTTTAGCCTTTTTTTTTAATAAAAGTTTATTTTGTGATTGAAAAATGCGATTTCGTAACATTTTCTGTTAGGAAATAAATATTGCTCTGTATTGTAATGACTTGTGTGTTGGTAATATTTGTATTTTGCTGATTTTCAATTTGGTGATGTAATTTGTTGAGAATCATTCATGAGTTTTTTGATGATAAAATTTAAATGTTTATGCACAATGTTTTAGAAAATAATTCACAAAAGGTTGTGCAAAAAACTTTTTTCGCATGGGGTGTTCTACTTTTGTAATTTTCTGCACAATGGTGCTCAGCAATGCACAACGGTGCTCAAATTTGGCAAATTTAAACACTCGTTATTTCTGTTGTTTTCTTTATTATAGTGTTGTGAATGTTTGTGTTGCAATTATACTTGCTGATTTTTTTGTAGCGGATGGGTGTAGGCATGATGGTTGCAATTGCATAGGGTTTTCGATATCTTCATCATCCATTCCGGCCCCATCATTTTTGCCGTCTTGTGAAAAGGAAAATTAGCAATCAAAGCCATCTTCTCAACACCCTGTCCCTAATCCCCGAACACCATCTTTGTCGTTTGCTTGTTCTGGTTGTCGGAGAACCCTCCGACAACCGGTCGTGCGTGTTTTATCTCCTGTTCAAGTCGATATTTTGATGCTAAAATAAAGATAAAAAAGATTTTGTGTAAATTCACTAAAAAAGAGTATATTTGTAGCGAATAAGAAAATGTTAATTAATAATTAATCTTCTAAATATAAATACTTTAAATTTAAATTTAAATGAAAACAGCTTATAATTTTAACGCAGGTCCTTGCGTTTTGCCGAAAGAGGCAATCGAATCAACAATCAATGCTATCCGTGATTTCGATAACACCGGTATTGGTTTGTTGGAAATCTCTCACCGTACCCCAGGTTGGGAGCGTACCATGGAAGAAACCCGTCAGCTCTGGCGCGATTTGCTGAACATCCCCGCTGATTACGAAGTATTGTTCCTCGGTGGTGGTGCCAGCACTCAATTCATGACAGTTCCTGCCAACTTGCTCAACAAGAAAGCCGCTTATCTCCAGACTGGTGTTTGGGCAAAGAAAGCCGCTAAGGAAGCTAAGGTGTTTGGTGAAACCGTTATCGTTGCTAGCAGCGAGGACAAAACCTACAGCTACATTCCTAAAAACTTTATGGCAAATGTTCCTGCAGATGCTGACTATTTCCATATCACAACCAACAACACCATCTACGGTACTGAAATTAAATACGACATCGACAACTGCCCCACTATGCTTGTTGCCGACATGAGCTCCGACATCATGAGCCGTCCCGTTGACGTTGCTAAATACGGACTTATCTACGGTGGTGCCCAGAAGAACGTAGGTCCTGCTGGCGTTACCTTCGTAATCATTCGCAAAGACATCCTTGGCAAAATCACCGACCGTCAATACATGAACCCACTTCCCACCATGGTTGACTATCGTACCCACGCTGTTGAAGAGGCAAAGAACATCTCCATGTTCAACACTCCTCCGGTACTCCCCATCTTTGTTATGCATGAAACTCTTAAATGGGTTAAGGATACCATCGGCGGCGTAGCAAAAATGAACGAAATCAACGTTAAGAAATCCAACATGCTTTACGACGAAATCGACCGCAACACCATGTTCCGCGGTACTGTTGAATGCAAAGAGGACCGTTCCATCATGAACCATTGCTGGGTAATGGCTGAAGGACGCGAAAACTTGCAGGATGCTTTCATGGCTTTCGCTAAAGAACGTGGCATGGTTGGTATCAAGGGTCACCGCAGCGTTGGTGGTTTCCGCGCTTCCTTGTACAATGCTTGCTCAATCGAAGCTGTTGAGGCTCTCGTTGCTTGCATGCAAGAGTTCGAAAAAGCTAACAAATAATAAGATTTAATAACAAAACAGGACAGTGTCCGCTTATAAACTTCCACTGTCCTTTGCAAAATGCATATTTATAATGAAAGTTTTAGTTGCTACAGAAAAACCTTTCGCAAAAGTTGCCGTTGACGGAATCCGCGAAGTTGTTGAGAACAATGGTCACGAATTGGCCCTTCTCGAGAAATACACCGATGTAAACGAATTGTACGCAGCAGTTGCTGATGCTGACG
>CALEPD010000259.1 GCA_937910265.1 uncultured Bacteroidales bacterium | reverse complement strand
CGAGTTCGACACCGCAGGCACGCACCTCGTCCTTGAAGAGCTGCTTCAGAGGCTCTACGAGCTCGAACTGGAGATCGTCAGGGAGGCCTCCAACATTATGATGTGACTTGACCATCTTGGCTGTCTTGGTTCCTGACTCAACGATGTCAGGATAGATTGTGCCCTGACCGAGGAAATCGATGCCGTCAAGCTTGCGCGCCTCTTCCTCGAATACGCGGATGAACTCTCCGCCGATGATCTTTCTCTTCTGCTCAGGATCTGCAACTCCCTCGAGAAGTCCGAGGAAACGGTCAGTGGCATCAACATATATGAGGTTTGCGCTGAGCTGGTTGCGGAACACCTCCACGACATTTTCTGATTCGCCCTTGCGCATAAGTCCGTGATTGACGTGAACGCAAACAAGCTGCTTGCCGATTGCACGAATCAACAAAGCGGCAACAACCGAGCTGTCAACGCCGCCCGACACAAGTGCTGCAATATTCATACCTCTATCCAATTATTGTATCTAAAAAAACATTCAATGTCACTCATCAATCATGATCGGAAGCGTTTTCGTTTTTCGAAATAGCCTCCGAAACATTAATAACGTAATCTCCGAGTTTTTCATATAACGCATATAAAACACTATAGGCATTGCCCATCTCGAAATCGTAAACGCCCAATTTCAGGGCATCGACATGGCGCCCGCGCAACATGTCGCGGTAATTGTTGATATTCCGTTCGGCGGCATAGGCTTTTTCGATATCGACACGGTTGTAGTCGGTGTGCAGATTGAGGTTCATTACCTCAAGAGCCTGGCTGACCAAGTCATTCATGTGCTCGATGTTTTCATTCAGTTCGCGGTCTAAATGGATGCCGGAATCGCGTTTGTTTTTGCACGACATGGCAAGCCGGTAGATTATGTCGCCGATACATTCCAGATTGTCCACAATGCGCAGCATGGAGCTGATTTGTTGCGACCCCTCCATCGACAGATCGCCTGCGGAGACCTTGGTCAGGTATTTGCATATCTCGCGTTCCATGTTGTCGGTTATCTCCTCATACTTCTTGATGCGCTTCACCACGCCGTCGAACTCGTCCTCGCTTCCAGTAGTCCGCAACACGGAAAGGAAGCGGTACATTTTGAGCACCCTTTCGGAAAACAGCTCGATTTCCCTGCGTGCCGACTCGATATTGAGCTCGTCGGTGCTGAGCCAAGAGCCACTGATATAGGCAAGCCGCAAATCGTCGTCAGGCTCTTCGTGCGAAGGACGCACTATGAGATTGACCAATTTGATGATCTGGGGAATGAAGAAAGCGAGAATGCAAGTAGTCACCACATTGAAAAAGGTGTGGAAAATAGAGAGTGCAAACGGAATGGCCTCGGGGTTGTAGGCGGCATCTCCCACATGGGCGTAAGGCGAGTATCCATATACCGAAAGGGTTACGCTGGCTACAACATTAAGCACCGGCCTGAATATAATCAAGGTGAACACAACTCCTATTAAATTGAATACAAAATGGGCACAGGCTGCACGCTTGCCGTTGACGTTGGCCACCATGGCCGCCAAATTGGCGGTAATGGTGGTGCCGATATTCTGCCCCATAACCAAAGCCACCGCCATGTCGAATCCAATCCATCCCTTGTAGCACATAACCAATGTGATGGCCATCATGGCAGAAGACGACTGAACCACGCAGGTGAGCAACGCACCGATAAGTGTGAAAATGATTATCGAGAGGAATTTCATGCCCGAAATGTTCGCCAGCACAGACAACAACTGCGGATAATCCTGAAGGTTGGGCATGGCATACTGCAACATCTCCATGCCTACCAGCAACAGAGCCAACCCCATGATAAATTCGGAGATGGTCTGCAGTTTGTCTTTCTTCGAGAAAATGAAAAGCAACGCAACGGCACCCAGCAACATGGGAAATGAGAATGCCGCACCACTTTCGCCCAAGCCGAAAAGGGTGATAATCCATGTTGTAACCGTTGTGCCGATATTGGCACCCATGATTACCGCCACGGCGCCGGTAAGGGTTATGAGGCCGGCATTGACAAAACCGACAACCATGACAGTGGTGGCGGAGGACGACTGAATGGCAGTAGTGACAAGCGTGCCGGTCAGGATGCCGCGCAAAGGGTTATTTGTGATTTTGCCGAGAATATTGCGCATTTTATTGCCTGCCAATTTCTGCAAACCTTCGCTCATTAATTTCATACCGAACAGGAAAACAGCCAATCCGCCGGCGAAATTAATAAGGTATACCAACAAATCACCAACATTCATAAAAATATGTATTATATTTTAGCACAAAAAGATAAATATTTATCGAAAACGATTTTGCAAATTTACAAAATTTATTTTTACTTTAACAAAAGAAAAAGTCGTACTTTTGCATTTTCTTTACGTATATATTGTAATACATGTATGGCAAAGCACTTAAAAATTAAAAAAGGACTAGATATTCCAATAAGCGGAGCCAGTTCCCGCAGATTGGTGAAAGCCACCGACATTAAGGAATATGCTATTAAGCCGACAGATTATGTCGGGCTTACCCCAAAGCTGATGGTAGCCGAAGGCGATACCGTTGAGGCTGGAAGTGCTGTGATTTGCGATAAGAATAATCAGCAGATACAGTTCACCTCGCCAGTAACCGGAGTTGTTAAAGCTATAAGACGAGGACAACGCCGCGTGATACAAGAGATTGTCATCGAGCGCACTGGAAGCGAATCACAACACGCCCAATTCAACACCAACGACATTGACATCAAGCAGCTGCTTCTTACAACTGGATTGTGGACCGCCCTGCGTCAACGCCCGTTCGGCATCATCGCGCAGACCTACCAGGCCCCCAAATCGATTTATGTGTCGTGTTTCGATTCGTCGCCGCTTGCACCCGATGCCGACTTTGTGATGCAAGGCCGCGAGAACGACTTTGTGAAAGGTGTGGAGACCCTCACAAAACTCACCCAAGGCAACGTAAACCTGACTTTCAGACCCAACCAAGAGCTGTACAAAACAGCCGTTGAAAAACTGGGGAACAACAACAAAGTGAGCCTTTACCTGATGGA
>CALEPD010000258.1 GCA_937910265.1 uncultured Bacteroidales bacterium | reverse complement strand
GTCAGCGACAACAACACTGCCATGCACAGGGCACTTAAAGCCATCGGTGCGGAATAACCTCTATAAGCAAAACAAAAAAATGTCACGACACCTACACATCATACTGGCCACATTGCTGATAATTTCCACCTCAGCCACAGCCCAACATCGCGAACATTCGGTACTTGCAACCGGCACATGGTTTAAAATGGGCATCAGTGAGACCGGCGTATATAAAATCGGGACATCACACATATCATCCCTCAATGGCACCCCCATCAACAATATTGCCATCTATGGACAACCAGGCGGCATGCTGAGCATGAAAAACACCCCACAACGTCCCGACGACTTGACAGAAATACCCATCACTGTTGCGGACTTGAACAACAACGGCATTTTCGACAACAATGACTACATTTTGTTCTACGCCCAAGAAGCTGATGTGTGGAAGTTGTCATCAAGCAACCGATTTGAACTCTCAAAAAACATATACGCAACCCACAACTATATCTTTTTGACAACAAGCGCCACCAACGGGAAACGCATCGGAAGCATTTCGCCCAGTGGTGCAATTGCCGACACTGTGACCCAATACACCGCCTACGGCACATGGCACAGCGACCTGACCAACACCCACCAAAGCGGACAGATATGGGTTGGCGAGAAATTCAACCACACCATAACAAACCGTACATTCAATGTTGCCATGCCCCATCGCAGCACGTCGACCACTCTTGAAGTAAGGCTCGCATTGGCATCGATAGAGAGTTCGGGAGCAACATTTTCAATAACGCACAACGGGGAAACCCGATCGCTATACATGAATGCCACAAATAAATACAGGGTATTCTATGAAAACTTCACCGGGTCGACAGGGTCAAACCTCTCGTTTGAGATACAGTACCAAGGAGGCGGACAACAAGCCGCCGGATATATCGACTACATTGAAGTGAATGCGCTCACTCCCCTATCCTATCCAGGGAGCCAATTTGCATTCCGCTCCAAAACAATAACCCCCAGCAATGCAGTATCGAAATTTGTCATCAGCAACTCACCCGACAATCTCATCGTGTGGGAAGTGAGTCAAATGTCGTCTATCCGGGAAATGTTTGTCCAAACCGAATCGGGACAAACAACATTTTCGTACTGCAACAATCCCATTGGTGAGTTTATCGCTTTTCAACCGACGGCACAACTGCTGTCGCCTGCTTCCATCACCCGCATCGACAACCAAGACCTGCATGGCGAATCCACTCCCGAATACCTCATTGTAACCCTTCCCCAATATCAAGAACAAGCCGAACGGATTGCCACCATGCACACCATTTACGAAGGCATGGATGTACTAGTTGCAACTGACGAAGCCATATACAACGAATTTTCGTCGGGTCGCAAAGACCCTATGGCCATCAGGGAGATGCTGATGATGTTCGAACGACGCAATCCAGGCAGAGCCCAATATTTGCTGTTATTTGGCAAAGGCACCTACGACAACCGGAATATTGAAGGAAGCAACACGCCGACCCTGATAACATACCAATCGTACAACTCGTTCGACAGCGAAGGCAGTTCATACGCAACCGACCACATCTACGGATATCTCGGCAACGACGAAGAGGGATTGTCGAGCGA